>JAGQVF010000052.1 GCA_020438135.1 Bacteroidales bacterium
GCCGGTAGCATATACGGGCAAACCGATTTCCGAACCGGGAGCAGCAAAGATCTCCTTGCCGGGATGAAGCACTATCGATCCACTAACATTTTTAAAACTACCAGGAATAAAACTCTGGTTGAAATCTCCGGTGCATAATCCATATAAATTTAAAGAGGTTGAACCACTGCCAATGGTTATTTGTGGATCCTGGTAAAGCCAGGTTCCAGAGCTTATCAGATCATTGGACAACCAGAATTTCCAATCCGGATCGAAGGCTGGATTGCTTCCATTCACAAAATAGGCAAGTATTTGCAAAGCATCCAGCGCATCAGCATTTCCCTCACCGCTGACATCTCCTGCAAAAAATCTTACTTTTTCAATATTCCAGGGGCTGACTCCCCAATAATTTACCATAGCAGCATCTGTCGCATTGATACCACCGTGTGCTGCATCATTGTCGTTTACCGTAACAGAATAAGTTCCCGAAGGGACTGTCGGTAGCGTGAATGCCCCGTCGGAACCCGTATTTCCTGAAACCGCGGGTAGGCAGTTCAATGTAACGGTCATACCTTCAATTCCCGTTTGAGGAGAATTGTTATACCTGAGAATTCCGTTAATATCACAATTTTTAAAGTCCATATCAACGAGAAAAGGAATAGATTCACAACCGTTCACATCCGTTACTGTTCCGCTGTAAGAATAGGCGTTGGCCGGATAATCCCCCGGAACTGTTAAAACAGGTTCATTCCCATACAGATGATACATCAACCCATCAACAAGTTTATAATCACCTCCACTGAGTTTAATATAAAAGAAAGGTGCATTGCCATTAATGATCAGCCACATCTGATCGCGCCAGTCTCCATATGGACCACCGCCGTCAACTCCCTTTAGAGCCCAATAATCGAAAAATGATTGTGGGTAAATTCCGTTCAGATAAAAGGGATTTAAAATGCCATCCTGTAATGCCGGTGAACTGAACAAGGTGTTAACGTCAAGATAATAATTGGTAACAGCCGGAACGATACACATCGAATAGCCTTCGGTTAGGTCTCCGGAGACAAGATAATTCCATGGAGGTCCGGTTGCATCTGTTCTTGCCTGCATCGAAACGGATGACACAACTGGCAAAGGATTGAAATATAAAGTTACATCGTCGCTGATTTCTGGACATGGAAAAGCTGTATTCGTTGTGTAAAACAAAACAACGGAGCCAGTGGCAATTTCGCCGGTTGTCGGGGAATATTCATCACCTGTCCAAGAACCGTTTCCTCCCGACCAAAAGGCACCGGTTGCCCCGGCAAAACTGTATCCTGTCATGGTCACACTAATTACATCAGCACAAATATATTGATCGGGACCAGCCTCAATTGTAGGTTGTTCCTGGATAGTAACCGTTCCGTCAACGAAATAATCGCCAAAGGGTGTAGTTGGATATACATTGCCCTGTGGATCGGAATACTCATTCAGTTCAGCGGGTGTATCCGGCCAGGTCAGATCAACGGTACCTCCGGTTGTTGGTCCTGCATAATCAAATATCAGGGTAAATAACGTTTCATCATCAGGAAGATCAATTCCTGTTAAGCTAAACCATGCCAGCCTGAATTCTCCCTCATTCGGTACTTCTGCGTTGGCAGTAGCAATGTCGGCATGTAATTGAACATGGTTGAACGACAACATTGCCGGATCGTAATTTACGGTAAGAGAAAGTCCCCCGATATTATTAAAATCATTTACGGTAACAGGAACTTCTACCAGTTCACCTTCACAAACGGTTGGCGAGGCGAGCGCTGTGACGGGTACAGTGTATGAATATGCAAGTATAATTCCTGTTCCCGCATTTTCATAGAAATCATCTATAAATAGAAAATAACCACCATCATAAGGTGGAGCGAAATCCTCATAACTACTTCCAATTGTAGTTGCATCATAATCACATGCAGCAGGCCCATCATAGTTCCAGTAGAGGGTTCCATAAGGGCTGTACATGGTAAAATCCGCATCATTGCCTGGTGCTTCACCCGCACATTCATCCAACGAACAAGTTGAAAAATTATACCTTCTGTTTTGATCCAGTTGAATTTTACAATACACACCAGAACCAGCATCAAAACCAGGGATAAGGGTTGTCTGACAGGTTTGTGTGATAGTGGGTATTTCAATAAAATTGCCCTGGTAGGCGAGTACATACGAGCCATCATTTGTGCCTGTATGATCATTTACTACCAAAAAATAATTCTGTGAATTCGAAGGAATAAAATTCTCCAACATTGTTCCAAGTGTGGTTGCATTATAACTACACTCGGTGGCTCCATCAATTGTCCAAACCAAATTTGAAAGGGAGACATCAGCATATAGGCTCAGATCGCCGTTACCTGATCCTGCATAGGAACTTCCGACGTCGTCATTGATACAAATTGAAAAATTATACATTCTTTCAGCAACCAATGGCAATGAATAGACCTTTTGACTACCTGATGTGAAAGAGCCATTTATGGTTTGCCACCATGGCATTGGTTGTAAATTTACCAATGAGTTACTGGTAATGGTAAAATCATCGAGGAAAACAGCATTGGCTATATTTTGGTATGTTACAAACTGAAATCCAATCTTAACACTTGCCTCTCCTGCATAATCGCTTAAATCGATCATTTTGGTTTTATAAAATGACCAATCGAAATACCCTTCATCTTCTTCTGACCATAATTGAGCCCATGTCAAACCTTCGTCAGTACTTATTTTGCAATTAAAGTCTGCTTTATTTGTGGTTACCATTTCATCATAAAAAGCATTCCATTTGAATGATAACAGGGGTGATATTTCAGCGGAAAAATCAAAACTTTCAGTAATTAGCCATTCATTCTGTGGGTAATCACCTCCCGGACAAAACGCACAACTGCTGTATGATTCATATTGCCAGTTATCGGTATTATTAGTTACCGTCTCTGTCCAGCAATTTGGTGGAACTATGCCTGCATCGAAATTTTTAACATAAGGAAATGCATTTGCACCTCCGCATCTAATCTCAATATATGCCAATGTTATTGAATTGAATGGATCACCATAGAAATCATCTATTTGTAGGAAGTACGGCCCGGATGAAGGAGGAGAATAATTTTCAAAAATTGTTCCATATGTTGAGGCATTGTAAAAACATGAGTTTTTACCATCAATATACCACAAGTAAGTTAAATCACTTGTATAAAAATTGAAATCAGCATCATTTGCTGGAGAATCTCCTGCACATAAGTCCTGATCACAGGTTGAAAAATTGTATGTATATTGGTCATTCAATTCCATCCGATAAAAAATCGGAGCGCCATTAGATGAAGCCGGCACAGAAACAGATTGGCAATGACCTGTGAAATCAGGAAGAATAATAAAATTTCCCTGGTAAGCCAGGATGAAATTAGCCGATCCTCCTGACCAATCATCTACCAAAAGATAGTAGTATTGGGTAAAAGAGGGTGAAAAATCTTCGTAACTTGTTCCTAGTGTGGATGCATTATAGTCGCATGAACCAGGTCCATCAATATGCCATACCTGAGAAATGAGATTTTCATCCGAATAGAGTGTAAAATCTCCATTACTTCCATTTTGGTATATAGCTCCAACCCCATCTTCATCACATATAGAAAAATTATAGCTAAATCCAGCTTTCATTGGGATTTTGTATATGATACTTCCTCCTATACCAAATGATCCGGTAGTAGTTTGCCATGAGGGTTGAGGATCGATTTCAATGAAGCTTGTTGTTGTGAAGGACCATACAGGACAACCTGTTGCTTCTCCGATATTGTTATAAGGCACCACCTTCCAATAATAGGTTTCATCTGAACTTAACATTCCGGCAAGATTGTAATTTAAAACACTACCTAGATCATCTCCATTTATGATGTTGGTTGGAGGATTATCGGTTCCAAAATATAACCTGTAGCCTGTTGTGCCGGCTCCGCCATCTAACCAGCTCAGCGAGGTCGACACAGAAACATTTGTCTCTCCGTTTGCAGGTGCATCAATTATTGCACAATTGGGAGGTAAGGTAGGTATTTCATCCAAACAAATATCATCCAGGAAAATTCGATTTCCAAATTCACTGACTGCTTCGAAAATTACATAACTGATATTCCCGGCTACACCTGAAGGCATATAAAATTCATAATAATACCAACCATCATTGGTCACGATGGGAGGTAATTGCGTGTACCTGTAAATTGTTCCCAAAAGTGTTCCACCCGTCGCTTCGGGTGAGGTATTGTAATAAACGTTGATCGAATCGGGGTAGGAATAATATGATCCGGTGCCGTTGCGATACATCCAGAAAGAAACCATATAGTTGTCCCCCGGGAAATTGACCGGCCTGATTGCCAAAATACCGGTTGTTCCTGCATTATAATTCCAGCAATTATATCCGGCCATTCCAGCTCCGCTATGAGGAGAACAGGTTGGGTTTGTACCTGACGTATAATAGCTCCATGTTCCGGGATCAGATGGACCTCCTGTTTTTAGGTTGGTCCATCCATATGGGGGAAATTGAGGGTCGTCAAAACTCTCACAGTGCGGGAACACGCTTATTGGGGTTACCTGCAGATTCTGGCACGAGAGATAAGGATACCCTTCGTTTAACCAAATATTCTCTTTCCATACCGGCAAAGAAGTGAAATCCCATGTTTCGTAAGTGCTGGCATCATGAGGTACAGTCATCTCTGCCGATGTTCTGCCCACAGCAATCCCGTTATCAGGAACCCCTGCATTATCAGAATCATAATAGCAATAATTTATTGTTGTTAATGGATCATAAAGTCTTCCGGCAAACGGACCATAATATAGATTATCCGATTGAATAACATTTCCGGAAGAATAACAATTAGATAGAGATATGTTTGATGCACTACCACTAATATGTCCAATAAATCCTCCAACGTACCATTTAGCA
>JAGQVF010000053.1:0-12602 GCA_020438135.1 Bacteroidales bacterium
GCCTCCCGGAAGGGGGGCTTTTTTTGTTTACAAAAAGCCTGCTAAATGATTCGAATAAATCGGATTGATCCTACCCGTAATTGCAGGATCTTAGACATTTTTAACAACCGGCTACCACTTCTCCATCAACAGTCCGGTCATAAATCCAATTGAAGCGCCAATTTCAATTCCAACAACAAAACCCGCTTCGATGTTATTTGCGATAAATCCCAGAACTGTTCCCAAAAAAGCACCGATCACCAATCCCAAACCCACACCGTTTGCCGTTTTGGCGTACCTGTATTCGTAAATACTGTAATTCATAAACTATTTATTTTTATTATCGGTATCGGGATCACCCGAAATACCGGTATAATTATCATTCAAATATGAAATGATTGAATTTGCCCATTCCCTGATTGATTCCACATTTCTGTAGTCACCGGAAGGGATACGCATCTTGTTAATGGCAAGCCGTTCGAACATATTCAATTCAATAAGATCTATTTTCCCGTGAAAAACCATAACATCAACAGGATTGATATTTTTTACAACCTTCTTCATGTTTACAGGTACTTTCCATCCTTTGAGTAAAACTTCAGGTTGACCGGTTCCGGTAGGTCCGCTCGAAAAAATCCATACCGGCTTTCGGGAGAGAATTTCCTCATTTTCTGTTAAAAAATGTTTCACCCTTCTCCTCCATCGCCCCAAATACACAGCGCTACCTATCACAACAGCACGATAACGATCAACACCTGTTACCTGCTCAACGGAAATAATCTCAACTTCAAGATCAACTTCCTCCAGGCACTCTCCTATTTCCTCGGCTATCTCTCTTGTAGCACCATACTTTGATGCAAAAACTATCAATACTTTATTCTCCATCTAAAAACGATAACCTGATCGGGTATCAAAATCACTATGGGCATTTAAATTCCGGAAAATCAAACATCTGAAGCCCTGTTTTTATAATCAGTGGAATTGCTTGAATGACCAAATTCAATAGTAAAAATAAAAGATCAGGAAATAAATAGAAAACTTATCCGACAAATTAACTTTTAATTAAGGTTGAGTTAACCTTCTTGCAATATTAGGAAGGGAAATCGGTATATTTACATTCATTTGCTTCAAAATTTGGTAATCTTATTTGCAACCAAATCGAATTTCTTAAGGTTTAATTCAATTGTAATTAACCCGGATAGGAGAAAATATTTCCTACTTATGTCGTTAAATAAAAATGATAACAATACCACTGATATATTTTGCACTATTTGTGGCCGTGGTTCTGGAAGGCGAGGTAGCACTGATTGCCGGTTCAGTGGCTGCTCATAGTGGTCATCCTGACATTTTATATGTTGCAATGGTCGCATGTTTGGCTACCCTGATTGTCGATTGGTCGTTTTTTTTCGTAGGTAGATTTGCCGGAGCGAAGATTCTAAAGAGATTTAAAAAAGCAGAAAAACAAACGGTAAAAGTTAAAAAGTTACTTAACAAATATCCTTACCTGATTATGTTTTTCTACCGGTATTTATACGGATTGAGGATCATCACTCTTTTAATGATGGGTATAAGCCGTTTTCAGGTACAAAAATTCCTTTTGCTCAGTTTTGCCAGTATTGTAACCTGGACCCTGGTTTTCAGCCTTTTGGGATTTTATTTAGGGGAACTGGTTAAATCGTGGATGGCGCAGTTTTCGTATCCCGGCTTAATCCTGAGTGTCCCTGTAATGGTGATTTTTGCTTTCATGATCCTTCTGCTTACGGGTAAACGTATGCTAGTTAAGGTGTCCGGCAAGTCCTGAAATGACCGTTATCTGAATTGTTCCGTTTCAAAATAGGAGAGGTCGCACATCAATGTAGCTTCAAATGATTCAATATGGATTAAAGAAGTTTCCATCTTTTCATGTGGAACCTTGTGGGTGGATAACAGCACCTCCAGGCGAAACGAACTGCCCAGTGAGAGCGCCTGCTCCCTGGAGGTAAAATTCAGCAGAATTAAAAGTTTCTCATCGGTTGAAATCCGGTTAAAAACAATGACGCCGTCCAGTCCCATTCTCAGCGGAACCCATTGTCCGGCAAACAATGCCGAATGTTCTTTCCTGAGCCTTATCAACGAAGAATAAAAAGTCAGCATCGACTCTGTATCCTTCCATTCGTCCTCTACATTAATCCTAACATGATCCGGATTTACAGGGAGCCAGGGCTTAGCTACAGAGAAACCGGCGTTGTTGCCGGCCGACCACTGCATAGGCGTCCGGGCCTTGTCCCTGCCTTTGTAAAAAGGCCAGAATTTTTTACCCAATGGATCTAAAATCTCCGACCTCCTGAGAGAAGTGTTTTGCATGCCAATTTCCTCACCGTAATAGATAAAGGGGGTTCCCCTCAGGGTTAGCAAAAGCATAGCTGCTACCTTTGCTCTTTTATATTTTGAAGAGCCCTTGCCATACTTGCTGATGATTCTTCGCAGATCATGATTCGAAAGTACATGACAGGGCCAGCCTTTTTCAGGAATGCTGGCATACCAGCGATCAATAGCCTTGAAATATTTTCTTGCACTGAATGGTTTAAACATCAGTGAAAAATCGAAAGCAAGGTGCATGGCGTTATCGCCGGATTTGAGATAATTTCCGGCCATTTCCGAATCGCCGGGAGGAAGGGTGTAAACCTCCCCCACCATCATACGGTCATCGTATGTATCAAGCAATTTTCGAAGTTGTTTAACGATCTTAAATGACCTCGGTTGGTTTCTGGTAAACCATCGTCTGCGCCACAATACTCCGGTGAGGAGCCCGGGATTGTTCCTGAATTTTTTATCCTTGATGATCATGTTTACAGCATCGAGCCGAAATCCATCCACGCCCAGGTCGAGCCAATGCCTGAAAATATCCATAAAAGCTTCGCGAACCTCTTTGTTGCGCCAGTTAAGATCGGGTTGCTCTCTGAAAAAAGTGTGCAGGTAATATTCCTGTAAGCGTTGATCGAATTGCCAGGCACTACCTCCCATAACCGATCGCCAGTTGTTTGGTTTTTTGAATTTGTTTCCCTTTTGCCAGATATACCAGTCATGTTTTGGATTGTCGTGCGATGAGGCCGACTCTGCAAACCAGGGATGCCGGTCGGACGTGTGATTGAGCACCATATCGATCACCACACGAATATTTCGTTTATGTGCTTCATGTAAAAGCCGGATAAAATCATCTTTGGTACCGAATACCGGATCGATATTGTAATAATCGGTGACATCATACCCAAAATCAACCATGGGCGACTTAAAAACCGGGGAAAGCCAAATGGCATCTACGCCGAGATTAACCAAATAATCCAGTTTTAAAAGAATACCGGGAATGTCACCGATGCCATCTCCGTTTGAATCGTAAAAACTTCGGGGATAAATGTGGTAAAAAACGCCATGTTTCCACCAGATCCACTTTTTCTGTTTCTTTTCAGGCATAAAAACTAAAAGTTTAATCCGGTATGTTTGAGAAAGTCACTCAAAATTAACTCTTTTTGGAAATCTTTCGCCCTGTTCAGTGCAGAATTTCTGAATGAAGATTCAATATTATTTTCAACGAAAAAACGGATTACCGATTTGATCATCTCCTCTTTCGTTGAAACAACATACCCGCTTTCGTTGTGCTGAATAATGTCTTTGGGCCCTTTGGTTTTGTAGGCCACCACCGGCAGTCCGCAACTCAGCGCCTCCAAAACTACCACACTGAAGGTATCGAATTTGGAAGGAAGAATCAGCAGGTTTGCTGCCGAATAGATCACAGGCAATTCATTGTGATCGACCCACCCAAGAAATGTTGCATCGGGCAGAGAAGCTTTAAGTTCTGCCTCAGCGGGCCCGCTTCCGGCAATAACCAGCTTAACATCCGGATGTTGAGATTTTACTTTGGTCATTATTTCAGGGAGTTCAAGCACCCCTTTCTCTTTTGATAATCTGCCGGCAAACAATATCACTTTGCTTTCGACAGGGAGATTAAAAGCCTCGGTTTTTGTTGTGGCACGCCGGTAAAAAATCTGATCAGCCCAATGTGCAGTCAGGTGAACCTGCTTTTTGGCAAACCCCATGTGACGGCCCATGAGCCACCGTTGCTGGTCGCTGTTCAACACAAACAATCCGTCGAAATTGTGATAAAAAGCACGCAGCAGTCGTCTGAACCGGCTGATGTTATCGGCATCCATTTCGAGCACTTTGCGTGCAAACATGATCCAGTCGGTGTGGATGAAAAAATAAGCCGGAATGGAAAAAGCCTGCTTCAGGTAGAGGGCTGCCAGTCCCATCGGCCCTTCCGTACTGCATATGATCCGGTCGTACTCACCTTCATGAAACAGCCGGTGAATCTTTAACATATCCGGAATACGCAAAGGCTGTTGTTTGTAAAACGGAACCTGGTATTCGGCCAGCGGTTTCATTACGATCAGGTGATCATCAGGTTTGATGGATTCACTGCACACAACGATGTCGATGGGCAGATCACGCAATTTTATCTCGTCATGCATCGCCTTCAGAACAAATGATACCCCGTTACTATCGTCGAAAGTGTCGGTTAGCCACAACATGCGACGCGGATGTTTATATTTTCCGAGACTTTCAGCAAAATTATCGAGCAGCGGCCGGGCATTGTACAACACCCTCGCACTTGTAAAATTGGCAGCAAGGATCAGCGAGGAAGCCAGGAACGGAAACGACAATCCATCCAGAAATTGCGGAATATCAGGAATATTAAGCTTTTTTCCCGGTAAAACCTGTGATTGATTATCCCCCTTTTCAAAATAGAGCCGTAACTCACTTGGCATTTCAAAATGCTCAATGATATTCGGAAGACTGATCTTATCAAATTGACCTCCCAGCCTTAGGTTTTCGATTTTTTTGGAAAGCCGCGAATACAAAATATCGTTCAGTTTTTGACTGATCGAATCGATGGCCCTGTTGAAATCCTCCACGAGGTTTTTCGAGCCGTTATTCCGTGATGAAGCGATGCTGCCGGCATCATCAAACACGGGTTTATACACCTTTGGAATGAACCATCGTTTCGTAAATACGGGAGATTTCCCCATAAAACAATGATGAAACAGCCCGATAAAATTCATGGTGACTTTGTGGCGCTGTACTTCAGCAAAAGCATTTGACACAGCCATCGCGATCATCTTATCCTGCACCGTACCCTTGTGCAGCAAAATGCGCATCAGACCGGGATCTTTGCGATTCATGGCGATCTGGAAAACATAATCAAGAAAAGCAATGGTCAGCTTTTCGCTGGTTTGATGAGCGCCATACGGAGCCATTCGGCCTGACCGGATCGCTTCCAGTGCCAATTGTGAAAGCGGTTCTTTCTTTCTACGAATTTTCAGATCCGGTACATGCAAGTATGTTCCTGTCAATCCTGAGAAAATACCCATGTGGCTGTCAGACCCTCCCGAAAGTGACTTTTTATAAGGATCACGACAGTAAACAGTTGGATCGATATCAAATTGTTCGGCATAGCGGTCGATGGTTTCCTTATCGAGCCGTTTGATCCACTCCTTCACCAACATATTTTGCCAGGTGTCGCGCTGCCCGTTCAGGGTTTCAAAACGTTCGAAAACCAGCGCCATTTTGTTGAAAAAACCGATAGGAGGAATACCTTCGCGACTGTAATAATAAAGCGGATGAGCCCAGATGGTCGGAATGTCGTTTTCACGTGCAAATTGCAAAAATGCGTAAACATTCCGGCGCAACTTATTGAGTTCCTTCTCCTGTTCTTCTGAAAATCCATAGGTAAGCACATGAATGCCGATGTTAAAATCGGGAACAGTGCAACTGAACTCCGATGCCGTCAGCACATCTTTTCCGCTGTGCAGCAACTCAAAACAAGAGCGAGCATTGTTGTGGTTGGTGATGGTGATGGCATCACAGCCATTTTGTTTAAGGGTTTTCAGCAGGTCGGACGTTTTCAGCCAGGTTTCGGGAACCTTTAAGATTCTTCCCAGCAATTCATCCGGCACGTCGCTGTTGTGATCGTGGCAATGCATATCCATCTTCAGGACTTCGTCAGCAGGAAAACGTTTTTCCTGTTCTTTCAGGAATGTATTGAGGTCGCGGATCAATGATTCCTGGAACGACCTCTCTTTCAGATTAAAACGGTTCACATGTATCGTTTAGAAATTTTCTCCGATACAACAACTTTAATAAAAACAACAAGTAAAGGAATTGTTAGGTTATCGTTAAATCAATAGGAAAATGATCTATCTGGAATTTATCTTGTGGAATTAAAATCAGAATTTTCGGCCTTTCATCTCCTTTTTATAATTTTTGAACATCTTACCGAATTGTTTATCCTTTTTCCGCCTTTCGGCGAGGGAGGATTCAAAATGCGATTTTTCCCGCTCCATCTTCAGGAAATTTTCATAAGACTCCCGGGCTACTTTTCTATTTTCGACGGCTTCAAGCACAGCGCAACCGGTTTCAGAAGTGTGCGTGCAATCACTGAATTTGCATTGCCCGGTTAACCCGGTGATAAAATCAAAGGTATTTTCCAATCCGCCGGTGCTGTCGGTAATGCCCACTTCGCGCATACCGGGATTATCGATCAGGATGCCACCCGATTCGAGGACGATCAGTTCGCGGTGACTGGTTACATGACGGCCTTTGCTGGTGCTTTCGCTGATAGCACCGGTTTTCATTTTTTCGCCACCCGACAGGTTGTTGATCAGTGAAGATTTGCCAACGCCCGATGAACCCAGCATACAATAGGTTTTCCCGGCTTCGATTGTGTTTTCCATGTTTTGCAGTCCTTCTTTTGAAAGGTTGCTAACGGTGAGTACCGGAATATTTTTCAACCGGGATTGAATTCGGTTTACCATCTCCTCAATCACTGCAGGTTCAGATAAATCGGTTTTTGTAAGAACCACAATGGGACTCACGCCTGCTGAATGGCAGATCGTGAGGTAGCGTTCCAGCCGGTTTATATTGAAGTCGCGGTCGACAGCCTGCACCAGGAAAGCGTAGTCGATGTTGGCTGCAATCACCTGCACCTCACCTGAACTTCCAACAGCCTGCCGTTTGATCAGCGAAGACCTGGGATAGATTTGATGAATAATGGCTGAATTACCATCATATACCTGCAACGCAACCCAATCTCCTACCGCCGGGAAGTCTTCCCGGCTTCGGGCCGCAAAACGCATGTTTCCGGTTATTTCTGCTTCATACTCACCTTTATCGGTGCGGACTATATAACGTTCCTTATGCTCGGTGATGATCCGGCCGGTTTCAAAATCCTGCAGGTGTTGCATAGGTTGTTTTGTTTTTCATTGGCTAAGATAAATATTATCCTTTTCCGTTGGCGACAGGTTATATTGAAAACAAAATTCCATTGGTTTTAACAGGGTAAACCAATTACCGACTGTGGTCATTTTACCCCACCTTGCAGTTTGCTGCCTTTTACGTAAAAATTAATTTAACACCCCTAAACCACTCAACAACAACCTCTTTAACCGATCGGTTAGCCGAAACCCAAATTCAGGTAAAGTCCTTGCGTTCAGTTTCAGCGAATTTAGAAGCCCGTTGCAAAAAATCAAAACGGGTGAAATAAATCATCATGGGACAATTGAAAAATAAAAAGGTCATCGTGTTTAAATACGGCGGTAATGCCATGACCGATGACCGACTGAAAGAGCAGGTATTACAAAATATCTGCGCACTCACCGATCAGCAACACCACATCGTGATCGTTCATGGTGGAGGACCTTTCATTAAAAAGGCACTGGAAGATGCCCGTATTGAATCTGAATTTATTGACGGGCACCGCAAAACCACCACCGAAGCTTTTGCATATGTGGAAATGGCCCTGAAAGGCAAGGTGAACGGCAACCTGGTAAGCCTGATCAATCGAATGGGCTATCGTGCAGTTGGTCTGTCGGGCAAAGACGGACAAACCGTTACGGCCACCAAAAGGATCCACACGCGCGAAGTGGATGGCACCACCGAAGAGATCGATTTGGGTCAGGTGGGTGATGTTGCTTCTGTCGATACCACCCTGATCATTTCCTTACTCGAACAAAATTATATCCCGGTGGTAACCTGCCTGGCCGATGATCAGTCAGGAAACGGATTTAACATCAATGCCGATATGTTTGCCGGACATCTCGCCGGTGCGCTACAAGCGGATCAGTTTGTGGTGCTCACCGATGTGGATGGATTACTCGAAAACAAAGACGATCCGGACACGCTCATTTCCGAACTCAATCTCGCCAACACCAGCAAATTACTCGAAAAAGGTGTGATTGCCGGTGGTATGATCCCCAAGGTAGCTTCCTGCGAGATCGCCATCAATAAAGGGGTTCGGTCGGCACGGATCATCAATGGCACCAAACCTGAGCAAATCCTTCAACTGCTCGAAAACAAACCTACCGGAACAGAAATACATAAATAATGGATACAGAAACGCAAACGATTACAACATTTACAAATGAAGCTTTTCAACGCCTCGATGAAAGTCAGTACCTGCCATGCTTCAAGCGATTTCCGGTGACCCTGGAAAAAGGCCACGGATCGTGGGTATGGGATGTGGAAGGCAATAAGTACCTCGATATGCTGGCCGGCATCGCCGTAAACAGCACCGGCCATTGTCATCCCATGCTGATGGCTGCCATCAAAGGACAAGTTGAAAAAATCATGCACACTTCCAACTTTTACCTGAACCGTCCCCAGGCTAACCTCGGAAAACGCCTTACTGAATTGTCGGGTCTGGATCGGGTATTTTTCACCAACAGCGGCGCCGAATCGGTGGAAGGAGCGATTAAGATTGCCCGGAAATACGCCCACAGAAACGGTCGTGGCGGCAACATCATCTCTTTCGAACATTGTTTCCACGGCCGTACCATGGCTACCATCGCCACCGGTAAAAAGAAAATGCAGGAAGGTTTTGAACCGATCCCGACAGGATTTCATCAGGTTCCTTTTAATGATATTGAAGCGGTAAGAAATGCCATTGACAACAAAACTGCCGCCATCATCATCGAGCCGGTGCAGGGCGAAGGAGGCATTCACATGGCTGATAAAAAATTCATGAAACAACTCCGGCAATTGTGCGACGAAGAGAACATCGTTCTGATCTTCGACGAAATTCAATGCGGCATTGGCCGAACCGGTAAAATGTTTGCCAAAGAACATTTTGATGTGCAACCCGACATCATGACAATAGCCAAAGCACTCGGTGGAGGAATGCCTATTGGGGCGATTCTTTCGAACGAAAAAGTTAGCAGTGCAATCACGCCGGGTGACCACGGAACCACTTTCGGCGGCAATGCAGTGGCTTGTGCTGCAGGATTGGCTGTTCTGGATATCATCCATGATGAAAACTTATTGGATCAAGCCACCGAAAAAGGGATCTGGCTCAGAGACAAATTCAGAGCCAATGGAAGTTCTGATATCAAAGAGATCCGCGGGCCCGGCCTGATGATCGGCATCGAATTCAGTTTTGAAACCAAAGCACTTGTTCAGGAACTGCTCAACCAGGGCGTATTGGCAAATGCCACAGCAGGCAATGTGCTTCGCCTTGTTCCTCCCCTTAACATAAGCTACGACGAAATGGAATTTTTCATGGAAGCTTTTAAAAAAGCATTCAACAAAGTGAAAGGAGAGGCATGAAAACAAAAGTAGGAATCGTTGGAGCAACAGGTTATACAGGATCGGAACTGGTAAGAATACTGGTTCGTCATCCCGAAGTGGAAATTGTGACGATCACCTCCGAAAGCCGCGCCGGTGAAAAATTCTCGGACGTGCATCCGTTTTTCAGGAATATCTTTGAGATGGAACTGGAACCGGTCAGCAGCCTCGAAAACCAGCAACCGGAAATCGTTTTCCTGGCACTCCCGCATGGCATTTCGATGGAATATGTGAAACGATTTGAAAACAGCAATTTTCGAATCATCGATTTTTCCGGTGATTTCAGGCTCGATTCACCGGAAGTTTACGAATCGTGGTATAAAAAAGACCACAGCTTCGCGGGCGGATTTAAAAATGCCGTGTATGGCTTGCCTGAACTGTTCAGAGCAGAGATTGAAAATGCAACACTGGTTGCCAATCCCGGATGCTTTCCAACAGGAGCAATTCTCGGGATCACTCCGTTGCTGAGCGAAAACAAGGTTTCCATCAAACCGTTGATCGTTGATTCAAAAACGGGGGTGACCGGCTCCGGTGTGAAGGCCAAAAACGTCACCCATTTTCCGAATGTAAGCGATAATTTTAAACCGTATGGAATGAAAACACACCGACACACCATTGAAATACAACAAATTCTCGATCAGGTGTGCGGGACATCCACAACGGTGCAATTTACTCCGCATCTTTTACCGGTTGACCGGGGTATCATTTCCACCATTTATCTGCAACCCACCGGAGAAATCAATGAGGATGAGATCGCAGAGATTTACCGGAGTTTTTACCAGGAAGCACCGTTTGTCAGGATATGCCCAAGCCCTCCGTCGCTGAAGGATGTGCGGGGAACCAACTATTGTGACATCTATCACACCTTCGATGAAAGAACCGGATTGATTATGGTTGTAACAGCCATCGATAACCTCGTGAAAGGGGCTGCCGGACAAGCGGTTCAAAACATGAACATCATGCTTGGCCTGGATCAGTCAACCGGACTTCACCAGGTACCATTAAATCCTTAAAACTGAAAATTTTGAAAGATATGCTTAAAAATATTACCAATGTAAGAGGAATAAAATGCTGGGGTGCCCACACCGGTGTAAAGTCGATGCGAAGAGACCTGGCCATTATTCATTCGGACGTACCCGCTTCGGCGGCGGCCGTGTTTACCCTCAACGAGGTGGTAGCCGAACCGATCAAGGTTTCTAAAAAACATGTGGCCGACGGAAAGGCACAGGCCATTGTGATCAATGCCGGAAACGCAAATGCATGTACAGGAGATGAAGGAAGACATGGCGCTGAAGCCATGACCGAAGCACTGGCCGAAGAACTACAAATCGACAAGAAGCTTGTATTGGTAGCTTCCACCGGTGTGATCGGAGAACCATTCCCAACAGAGGATATCGTGGAGGGCATCCGTGAAAACGTTAAAAAACTGTCCTATAAAAGCAATGCCGGATCGCTGGTTGCCAATGCCATCCTTACCACCGACACCTTTCCGAAAGAAGGTTTCGTGGAATTTGAAGTGGATGGTTACGAGGTGAACATGGGTGGTGTGGCCAAAGGTTCCGGAATGATACACCCAAACATGGGAACCATGCTCGCTTTTATTGTGACCGACATTGCCATCGAACCCAAACTTTTAAAAAAGATGGTGAAGGAATCGGTGGATAAATCGTTTAATATGATCACGGTGGACGGAGATACCTCCACCAACGACATGGTTGCCGTGCTTGCTAACGGACTGGCCAACAACGATCTTATCAAATCAAAAAAAGATGTGGGTTACAAGTCTTTTAAGGAAAACCTGGATGAGATGATGATCCACCTTGCTAAACTGATTGTTTCAGATGGGGAAGGTTCATCAAAGTTTATTGAATATGTAGTTAAAAAGGCACCCGATGAAACCACAGCCCGCAAACTGATCCGGGAGATTTCCGATTCTTCGCTGGTGAAAGCAGCTATGTTTGGTCGAGATCCGAATTGGGGAAGGATTATCTGCGCCGCAGGAAATGCAGGCGTTCCGTTCGATTATCAAAAGGCCGATCTTTACCTGGGTGATGAGAAACGCCAATTGCAGGTGCTCGACCAGGGTGTTCCGGTGGAGTATGACCGCAACTATATGAAAAAGCTATTGCGTGAATCGCATATCCATGTTACACTCGACCTGAATAACGGGCGGGCCAAAGCAACCGGATGGGGCAGCGACCTTACAACCGATTATGTGTTGTTTAATTCAGTGTATACTACCTGATAAGGAATATTTCACGGAGAACCACTGAGATTCTACAAAGTGGCTCAGAGGCATTGGATGTGTTAATGAACAAATCTACATGTAATCCTGATTCCATCAGTAATCGAGGATCATTACATATATTATTAAAAAAAAGTGTCTGTGGCTCATTGTGCCTCCTTTGTGTAGCTCCGTGGCATAAATCCTAAATCTATTTCACAGAGAGAAACTGAGAATTGACAATGGACCAAACAGAGATTACATTTGATTAGTTTTATCCAAAATACCCACCATCTCCAGCACACCTTTTTTCACCAGAGGAGAAACCGTTTCGAGGTATTGCTCATCCACCAGCAATCTTACCTCACCAACAAGCGACGGATGATGGCGGGCAATTTTAAAGATCAATTTAAAGGCATTGTAACGGATCGACGGCTGTTTGCCCGGTTGGGTCCATAGGCCGGCACAAATATCGAATAAACACCCTTCATAATGTTCGGGTATTTCAGTGTTGTACAAAATCTTAATCAGCTCACGCTGGTGATTTTCGCCGGTATCAGCCAACCGCCCCATGATCTCTTTCACAGATGAAGTGATCCGGGCATCGTTGTTCTCCATGCAACTCCACAACAACCATGAGGCTCGCCAGGCATACGGTTGCCTATCGGAGCAGGCCAGTGCGATCGCTTCTTCAAATGCTTCAGGATGATCATGCATCCAGGCGACCAGGTCGGCTTTGTAATGGTTG
>JAGQVF010000053.1:12659-15290 GCA_020438135.1 Bacteroidales bacterium
AGTTTACCTCTGTATATCTTGTTTCCAGCAGCAACCTCCAGCAAATAATATCCTTGACGAAGTGCTGACACATCTGCTTTTCCATCTATTGAAACCGGCAATACGGATTTCATCCCCTGAAGGTTATATACAGTAAGTTCATTGACTTTCAGGAACTGATCCCCTGATATGTGAATAGTATGCTTCGCAGGATTAGGAGCCACAGTGAGTAAAGAAACTGCATGATCATTTTCAATACTGCTGGCAAACGTTTGAAACAACCACAAATACGCATCTTCAAAATCAGAGCGCCACAACTGCTCATTGTGCTCTCCCGGATTGATCCGGGTTGAGAGTTCGGATTCATCAAATCCAAGGTAAGTCAATGTATCGTGCATAAGCCAGGTATCCTGAACCATCGTTCCACCTTCCTGATCTCCTGTCATTTGGTAGAGTCGCATGTTTTGCTGGTGGCCCATATTTTCTGTGAAACTCCACACCAAATCTGAAAACCAATAAGAAGGAGAATAAAGTCCGGCTTTGCTAAAAACATCCTGGTATTTCAGGGCAGCATAATGAGAGATCAGTCCGCCAAGCGAGCTACCCCAGATGGCAGTATTTTCGCGATCAGGCAAAGTTCTGTAATTCAAATCGACATGTGGTTTAAGGGTTTCGACAATAAAATCTATGTATAAATCGCCATCCCCACCTCCATACTGCGGATTTACCCAAGGGGTATATTCATCGATGCGGTCTTCACCACCGTTATCGATACCGACAACGATGGGCACCTGGTATCCATCATCGAAAAGATCGTTCAGTGTTTCATCCACTTCCCATTCACCCACAAAGGATGTGTATGCATCAAAAAGATTTTGGCCATCGTGCATATAGATAACCGGGTATTCCTTTAATGTTTCGTTATAATCCGGTGGCAAATAGATCCAAATTCGCCGATAGCGGTCGAGTTGTGGCATATAAAAATCTTCATCCATGATCTCCACATTTTCGGCTGCTGTGGTGTTTCCCCCGCTGTTATCGGCCCAGTTATGAATAACAAAATATACTGTATCCCCATTCGTAACCGTATACTGGCGGTCGGGTATTTCCTCCCCGAACTCACCTTTTTCGACAGTAGCCCAACTACCTCTTGTAAACTTAAATTTCAGCATCATTCCATTGGGAAAACCTTCGCCTGTGATAAACCATTTATCATCTGCATTTTTCTGAAGGGCATAATCGGGATCACCCGGGTTCCAACCCTGGAAATCACCGGCAATATAAATGATATCCTCAGGAGGGGTGTATGAAGGTAATGAATCTATAATGAAGGTTACCTGTGAATGACCCGTGAAAACCAGACAGGCGATCAAAATAGAAAGGGTATAAAGTGTTTTCATTTGAATTATCATTTTAGAGCTTTAAAAGTACAACTATTTTCATTCTCACTCTTGTTTCCGTCTAAGGAAATACCCTATAGTTTGTTGCGATCAGGGATGATCCAAAGCGCTTATTCATTTATTTTTGCAACGTATAATATCATGTTTATGAAAACACACAAATACACCTCCGTGGACGAGTACATTCAGCATATGCCTGAAGCGCACCGTAAAACTCTTGAACACATGAGAAATACAATAAGGGAAGCGATACCCGAAGTACAGGAGGTGATCAGCTACAACATGCCGGCCTATAAGTACAGCAGAATTCTGGTCTACTTTGCACTTGCAAAAAATCATATCGGATTTTACCCCACTCCAACAGGCATTAAGGCTTTCAAAGAAAAACTTTCAGGTTATAAACATGGGAAAGGATCGGTGCAATTTCCACTGGATAAAGCCCTACCGGTGGCGTTGATCCGTGAGATAGTGAAATTCAGATATATTGAAGAAAAAGCCCGTAATCATTAAGTTAACAATAGCAATCGAAACTTAAGTTTGAGCACTTAATAAATTTATGCAGGGTTGATCAAAATTTTGCCATATTTTTACGATGCAAATGGAAACATATCTTTACCTCTTACACTGTGCCGATGGCTCCTTTTATACCGGGATTACGGAAGACCTTGTAGAAACAGTGAGCGAACATATCGAAGGCAGCAACCCCGATCTTTTCACCTATTCGCGCCGACCGGTTAAACTGGTGATGTATGAGAAGTTTTCGACCCCTGACCAGGCCCTGCAACAGAAAATAACCATCAATAGCTGGCATCGTAAAAAGAAACTGGAACTGCTGAGCCGCAGTCAAAATAAAGCTACTCTTTAACTCCCTTTCAGATTATCCGTACACTACCTGCGATCTTGATTCTATATAATCTTCCACCTTTGATTTAGCCTGTTTTAGTTCCTCTTTTTTTACGTTACCATTTTCAGATTTTGTATTGGATGTATCCGGTTTTTCCTTTTTGGCAATTTTACTTAAAGAATTTAGAAAAACATCCACCTCGGCAGCCGTGTTTTGTAATCCAAAACTAATCCGTGTAAAACCCTGAAGTATAAGCGGGGGAACGATCGTTACGACAAAACGCTGGATCGCTTCCGTTACCGGGGTAAAACCCACTACTTGTTTTACGATGATATGCGCACAATGGCAGCCGTACCTCACACCTATGCCCGATCGCAGGGCTAGTTTTTTAGAAACACTCCCCGCTGC
>JAGQVF010000054.1 GCA_020438135.1 Bacteroidales bacterium
TCAGAATTGTGAAGTATTTCATAATGTTAGCAAAGGGTGCCTTCTCCTCCGTCATTTCAGAATAACTTTTCCGGTCAGCGTTTTACCATCACTTTTAGTCCGCACAAAATAGAGCCCTGCCGGATAGTCAACCAGGTTGATGATTGGGTCAGGGCCGTAAGTTTCTAAGATTTTTTTACCGGAAATATGATAAACGGCAATGTGATCAAATGTGCCGCCATCGATGGTGAATCTGCCATCCGTCGGGTTCGGACAGATCACAAGATCATTATCGGAGGTATCCTCAGCATCAAAACCGGTGATTACATCAGGATCGGGATCGGTTTTTATGACCCTGATCTTATAGTCGGATGAACCGTAATCGCTGTAACCACAGCCCACATATCCATGATCGCGGGCTACAAGGATGGATTCGAAACAATCTCCGGATAATTCGGGGCCATACCAGGTTTTCGACCAGATCAAATTGCCCGCCGTATCGAGTTTGGCCATCAAAGGAGCGCTGTACCAGCCCGAACCGTAATGTTTACGCCCCGCAGCAATATACTTGTTATCGGCAGTCGGTTGTATTAGGAAGATCCTGACCGGTTCCGAAAGGTATTTGCTCCAAACCTGTTCGCCGTTGGGATTGATCTTGGTGATGTGAGTGCCACCTGCAACAAATAGTTTTTCATCTTCGCCTATCAGAACAGAATAGTCGTAAGGTCCGCCTTCATATGTATTATACCAGTCCAGGTTTCCGGTCTGATCCACCCTGGCTGCAAAGAGAGCATATTCGTAATTGTAGTCCTCAAATCTGCCGACCACATAAAAATACCCTTCCCATTCCACCACATCGGTGGTGGTTGCATATTCCTGCGATACAAAACGCCTTTCCCAGATCAGGTTGCCTTCCAAATCCGTTTTAACAAGGTATCCGCTTTTTAGCGGCGAGTGGCTATAACCCCCGGCTAGCAGGTTCGAATCTGCCGTTTCGATCACAAACTTAAAGTTATCCTGCCCCGAAGCACCATAAGTCTTTTGCCAGAGCGAATTGCCATCTGCATCAATTTTGCGGAGGAAGGCAGCATTGTAGTTCAAGCCTCCGGCTATTATATAATTGCTGTCGGAGAGGGAAGTTACTGTCCTTCCACCGTACGGACATGACCAGATGACGTTTCCGGCTGTGTCGAGCTTCAGTGTGAGGCCGTAGTCAAAATCGCTGTTGGTGGCAGTTACTATATAACACGAATCAAGCGTATGGGCAATATCACGACCCATTTTGTTTTCATTTTCGTAAATAAATTCCCAGCTCATTGCGGGTACCTGCGAGCGAACCGAAAAAGAGACAAAGAAAATTACAGAAATGATCAGTAGTTTTTTCATAGCATTGCGGATTAAAGGTTTTATAAAAACATTGTCAGGAATGAATTTTTTACCAAAGATATTACTTTTTGTTTTTTAATCAAACATTGAGGTGTTTCAGCGTTTCGGAAATATTGGGAAACCATATTCCTATATCTAAAAAAGAAGCCCTGACCATTGTGGCCCGGACTTCAGCAAAAGAAAGGGAAAACGTGTATAGAGATGGAGACAATTCTATTCCATAAGGTTTTTCCGCAGTTCGTAGATTCGTCTTACCACATAACCGATGGCCAGCGATTTTATTGGTTTAACAAATTTGAACACTCTGATAAAAGGATGGCAAACATATTCGTGGAAGGTGAATTGGGGATATCCCCTATTTTAATTTATTCTAAAAAAAGGCCGGAATATGTAAAAACAGTTTTAAGGAAATGTAACTGAATTCTGAAAAGGACTATAAACAGTACAGTTTATCAAAGTGCTGAAATTAATTACAGTAAAGATCGACCTGTAATAATGAACCCGAAAAATCCACAAACAGGGATTGCAGAAACCAGGTATAAATTCTTATTAAGTTCAATTCTGCCTTGGATTGCCAAAAAAAATGTCATAATTTTACTCATTCAAAAAAACAAAAATGAGAGTGAATGCAAAACCAAAATTACGGAACAAGATTTTGAAAAAATCATGCTCAATGTATTCATTGCATTTCCTTCACCCGGATTTAAAAAACAAGATCATGAAAAAAGTTTGCTATTTATTAATGGTATTTGCAATGTTTCTTTTCAGTTGTGAAAAAGATAACGACAACGACAATTCAATTTTATTCGAAACCGGTGATTTGTTCGTAAAAGTAAAATCCGAGGATGGTAGTCCGGTAGCTAATGCCCTTGTATATACAAATCCTGAATCAATCCGTGATACAACTGATAGTTTTGGCTCCGTTTTATTAAAATATTTAAGAACAGGTAACCGCGAGGTGTATGCGAGAGTAGATAGCCTGGGTTCCGGTAAATCCGTGGTGAATGTTATCAAAAACCAGGTAACTGAAGTAGAGGTCACCATTGTAGACGGCCTTCATTATCCCGACTCAAACCTGACCATCACATTGTTCGAGCCCATCAAGGCAAATGGCAGAATCACCTTAACATGGTCGAAGTTCACCTCAATAGGATTTCAGAAATATCAAATCTGCCGGTCGGTCGAAGGCTGTTTCGAAGAATACCTTGAGGTAATTGGAGAGAATAACGATGTGCATGATACGACTTTTGTGGATGATAATCCGCCCATTGAATACCAGGCCTGTTATGCCATCAAAGCAGTGGACAACAGCTACGAGGAATATCTCAGTAATTTTTATTCGGTTGAATATCCATCGGGCATCCTGTTCAGTTTTGTACCGGACGATATGCTCAAGCATCCCAGCGAACCATTCGTTTACCTGGTGAGTGACGCAGCCCTTAAGCTGGTGAAATATGATTATATGAATGGCACGGTTTTAACCGAAACAAGCTTGTCAGGGAACATTGGTTTTTGTGATATTGGCGATAATGGGTTTGGGGTTGAAATTTATGTGCCAACCAATGAAGGTAAAGTATATGTGTATGATGCAGAAGATTTAAGTTTAACAACAATTATCTCAACCGAATTGGCTGCAACCTGTGCAGTTATTGATGGTTTGGGAAATGTGATTGTAAGTGTGGTCCCTTCTCCATGGTGGGAAGAACCGATACGGACTTACCGCAGAGAAAACGGGATGAATATCGATGGGGCCGGTGAACGCGATTATGAGCGATTGAAAAGAATTGGCAATTCAAGTGAATTTATTTCTATTTCACAGGGAGTGAGCCCAACAGATATGAATCATTACAAATTCAGCGAAACAGGCTTGTTCCTCGAAAGAAATGATGACCCTTACCACGGTGATTATTCACTTAATGCAACTATATTTCGCATCTCCGACAACGGTGAATACATAATTACCTCCTATAATGGTTCTGTTTACCTGGCCAATTCAAATATGCTGTACCAGGGCAATTTGCAAAATGGCAATCTCAGTTTTTCCGATTTTGCATTCAGCGATGATGCTTCCATCATTTATGCTGCAACGAGCAACCGAAAATCGATCCAGATCGGACATTATCCTTCACTGATCAGGGATGATGAAATTTTGCTGAGTGGATATCCGAAATTCATTGTGCGTAGCGGTGATAAGCTGATCGCGGTTGTTGCTCCGGAAATGGAGGACCCGATCAAATCGACGGTTACAGTTGTAGACATACCATAAGTTGATAAGTATCTTTTATGGTAGATCAGAGTGCTATGGCAGTTAGATTTTGACGTAAATTCCTATTTCGGTGTGCAAGTCTTGCCTGTAAATGATTTGGTATCTTTTTCCAAAAAATAGGCTTTAAAACTAAGATTAATATAAGATTGCTGTAAACCTTACTTAATACCTGAATATTTTCTTTGCGTGTAAAACGCTACCATGAATCAACAAGCATACGATACAGTTTCTTCCTGTCCTGAGCGATTAACGAATTCAAATGGTTTATTACATACAGCGCGCTACCAACAAGACAAAGCTTGTTTGGAGATCAATCTTTTCGACGGAACCGTTTATCAATATTTTGAAGTCCCAAAAGAGATTTTTGCCAATCTCTGCGAATCAGATGATCCCGATGAGTATTATCGGTCGAATGTCAGGTATAATTACAGGCGTTTGTTCAAAAGATTCAGTTTTTGGGAGTAGTTATCATTGCAATCAAAATGATCTCGCTGTTTTATCGTTTCGTATTAAATTGTCAATACTGTTTGTTAAGATAAAGTTAATATGCAGTAAGGTTTGTAACAAAATATCTCCCGGTTCGTCATGCTGCAAATCAATCTTTTATCGTATATTGGTTTTACAATTATGTAAAAATCACCTCGCTTCATGAACGAATCAGCTATACTTCCTGAAGAAAATGCCGGGCCGCAAGTAACACCCGCAAATTCCGCCGGGTCTGCATCTGTCGAAACGCTTCGAAACACCATTTGGTCAACACTGGAAACCTATGCGAATGTCCACCGGGGAAGCGGGCAGTATTCGCAGGTAACGACCCACCTCTATGAAAAAGCACGCGACCTGGTTTTGGATTATGCCGGCAAAAGCAAATCGAAATATACGGTTATTTTTTGCAGTCCGATGAGAGCGATAACCCTCGCTGAACAATTGGAGCAACCGGATTATGTGATGTTGTCGTCGGAGCAAACCGGTATTCAGCTTGGTGTTTGTGCCCTGGTAGTGAAAAAGAACGCACTGAAAAATACCCTGAAACCGGAAACCGGGGGAGGCACTACCAGGTTGTATTCGCAAAACTGGGTGATGTGGGCAGGCAAGACCGAACGCTTCGAAGCGGGAACACCAGCCATTGTGAATGTGATCGCTTTTGCAAAGGCGTTGTCAATGATCGGGCAAAACAATATAAATTTTGGAATGGAGGATCGCTCAACCCTGTTGCCGGGAGATATTCTAAATAAGGATAATCTTCAGAACATGGAAGGAGTTGAATTGCTTTACGAGCTTCGGAAAACCCTGATCGGGAAGGAGCAGACTGTGCCCACAGCCGAAGGTGATAAACCTTTTATCAATTTTGATAACAGCGCCAGCACCCCCACCTTCGAACCCGTATTTAATGCCTTTATGCAGGCACTTTTTCTTAACAGAAAGGGCCGGCAAAAAATGATTGGGGAAGTAAAAAACATCTGTTCAAAGATTCTGAATGCGCCTACGATTGATTACGACATATTTTTCACATCTAACACCACCGAATCGATCAACCTGGTTGCAGGATGCCAGTTTCCGGACGAAAACAAAAAAATTCAACCGGTGGTGCTCACCACCATGCTTGAACACTCATCAAACGATTTGCCCTGGCGCCAGATTCCTGGATATGAGCTCATTCGGCTGCCTGTTAGCAATGAAGGTTTCTGGAGTTTTGAGGAGCTCGAAAAGATCCTTGACGAGTACAACGGGAAAAAAGTGCATGGGAACAAACGTATTACACATGTTGCCGTGAGCGGCGCTTCGAATGTGCTGGGAACTTGCAACGATCTGAAAAAGACCGGTGAATTCGTTCACAGGTACAAAGCCTGTTTTATTGTTGATGCCGCTCAATTGGTGGCTCACCGAAAGGTTGATGTCAGGGAGTCGGGGATTGACTTTCTGGCATTTTCGGCACACAAGGTATATGCGCCTTTTGGTTGTGGTGTGCTTGTTGCGAAAAAAGACCTGTTGCGATTATCGGATCAGCAAATTTCAAAACTCGAACTATCCGAAGCAGAAATTGGGGGCGGTATAGCAGCCCTCGGAAAATCACTTTTGTTACTCGACCGCATTGGATTTGATGTAATTCAATACGAAGAAATGCTGCTGGTTCAACGGGTA
>JAGQVF010000055.1 GCA_020438135.1 Bacteroidales bacterium
TCATTTTCCAAATCCGGATCGCCAATCTCAAAGGTGTAAATGCCTTCATGCAAACCATTGCTGGAAAGCTCAGCCAGGTTGGGTGCACGCACTCCGCTGGCCACATTCAATTTGATGTTCAACCGGTGTTGTGGAATATAACTGACACCCAACATTCCATTATAAAACGTTCTGAACTGCTCAAATGGATCAACCTCCTTCTCTCCCGAATTCACCGTTTTGGTAAGCAATGTATGGATGTACTTTCCCCCGGCTCCGGCGCCGTATTCGATGATTAGCTTTTCGTAAGAATGTTTCAGGTAAACCGACACGTTGCTCTCCAGCAATCTGGCATCGGGTACGATCTTTCGTTTGCCGTAGTTGGCATTGTTCTCCAGGCTGGTGTTGTTGGCGATCACAAGCGATAGATTTTCCGATAACGGTTTCTCCCACTTCAGGCTGTATTGAGCAGTCATCAGGTGCATGATCAGGCTGAGTTTGCCCCCTCCCTCGTCTTCTGAGCGCAGGTTCGATTGAAAGCCGGCATTCAGTCTGAGTTCTGAACTTTTCAGGTGATAAGTGTTTGCCGAAGTAAACATATTGAGTAACACCCGGTGATGCGGTCCTGACATATTCCTGCTCCATCGATTATCAGGTTCAAAAAAGTCGCTGATACCATTGAAAATAAAACCAAACTGATGATAAGAAAAATAGTAGTGGTTTTCAGATTGCCATTTGTTATGTTTATAACCATAACCCGTCTTTAGCAAATAACCGTTGTAACGACTGTTTAGCACCCTTTCGTTATTTCCATCGGAATAATCGCAATGACTGATGGCTCCGAGTCTGAGGCGGAACCAATGTTTATTATGTGCGGCTTTCACACCGCCCTGCAAAGTGCCACCCAGGGTGTTGGAATGAAATTCCACACCGGCATCGGCTTCATAGGTTTCGGGTGGCGGCGGGTGCTCTTCGATGATATTGATCACACCTCCCACAGCCTCGGTTCCGTAGAGGATTGAGAGGGGTCCTTTGATCACCTCAATGCGTGATATCCCGAAACCCGGCAACCCAAGCCCGTGTTCATCCTGCCATTGCTGATTGTCGAATCGCAAACCCGACAACAGCACCAGCACACGATTACCATACAATCCGCGTATCACCGGTTTAGAAATACCAATGCCTGAACTGAGCTCTGAAATACCGGGCATCGTAGCCAATGCATTGCTAATCCCAAAGCTACCGCTCTGTTCGATTGTTTTCAAATGTAGTGGTTCGATATGGAGACTGGTCTGTTGCCCCGGATCCTCCTGATAAGAGGAGATCACAACTTCATCCAGTAACACTTCCGATGTGGCAAGCTGCACTTTAAAATGCAGTGCCTGCAAATTTGCATAGGTGGTGAGAATTGTTTTAAAGCCCACCCTTCTGATGTAGATTGAATCGGCATCTGCGAAGGCAGAAACATCGGCCCGGCCATTGGCATCCGTAATGGTTGAATGCGGTGGACGAAGGCTGTAAATCTCAACCGATTCAAGCACTTCTCCCGATCCCTTTGCGGAAATGGTAACTGTTTGCGTGAAGCTGTGTAAGGCAATCCCCATGATCAACCACAACGATACATACCTGATCATTGTCGCTAATTATTTGATTTGAGAATATGTAAAAATTGCAGCTTTACAGCCTGGGAAAAGTTAAGCCGGCCAGGGGGGTGGTGAGGGAGGAGAAAGTTTTATTGACGTGTAAAATAGATGATGTAATTGCAATCGAATGGTTTGTTGCCCGGTGAAATGGACCATAGCCGGAACTTTCTGCCAATAAAGCGATTTGAAAAATTGCGACAATCGTTTTTGATTGTCTTTCCTGACCGGGTTTTGGCCCATGGCCTCGTTTAAAAGTTTTTTGAAGGCATGGCCGAGTTTGGTTTCTTTGGTATCGACCCAGCACCAAAAGTAAACCGAATCACTTGTTTCGTGCCGTTCAACAATGTCGAACAATTTCTGTTGGTATTCAAATTCTTTGGAATGTTTCCAGCGGACAAGCTTGTCCAGATTTTCACGGGCAAACCCAAGGTACTCCAGTTTGCTTTTCGGAATGCCGCGAACAATGCGGTGTTTCACATCTCTTCGCACCTGCCGTCTTTGCACCTGCATCACGTGCCAAACCACGAGAATTGGAGCAGCCAGGGCAAATAAAAGCAATATGCTGATGATCTTCCGCTTCAAAATAATGATTGTTAAATCGAAAGTTATACTCCGCTTGTGCGGATGTTTTATTGTAAACAAAATGAGTGGGAGAATGTTTGGGAGGAATTATGAAATGCCATGGGATTTCTTTTGTAATGGAAATCTTGCCCATTTGAAGATATGAGGAAGAGTGGAATTTGTTAAGGTCGCGCTGCCCGCTATTTTTATCTGTCCGGATTCATCAGCTTTCATTATATGTATCTGCTCAATGGAAACCCACGTCCAAATTAAGATTACAACCTACTTTTCAATCTTCCCCCAGCCGGGCAAATCACGGGCTTGCTCCAGCCAGGAACGGATCAGGGTTTCGTCGAATTCGGATTCGTTATGTATGTCGATCCTACGGGCTTTTACATCGGTGCCGCGGTTCCAGGGACCCGCCATACTTGTGACGGGAGGCTCGGGATGTAAGAGTGAACCGGCAAAAAACCCAATCCCCAGTTTCTCCTTGAACGACCACATGGCCACAATCCATCCTTTGCCGTGAATACCGTAAAACGGAACACCAAGCGGTTGCGATGGCTTATGCCATTTTGTGGTGCCTGTAATGTTTGGTATCAATGATCGTATCAGGTTATCGACGCGAAGGGTAAGCAAACGTTGTTCGGGTTTGATGCCATCCAGCCAGGCTTGTATACTTTTTTCTCCGTTCATAACATCAAAGGAATTTACTGTATAAAAAACTCCGATTTGAATTGCAGCTCTCCCAGTTGCACCTGAACCAAATAAATACCGGCTGCGAGATGGCTTATATCAACCCGGCTTATCTGTCCCTCAAATCTCTGAACGTGTAAAAGTTCGCCGGTAAGTGTATAAACAGCTATTGATCCGACACCGTACGATTGTTTTGTTTCTACTGTTAACCAACCTTTTGCCGGATTGGGATAGATTGTCACGGGAAGAATTTGTGAAGCATCCCTGATATTCGTGATCATCGATAACGGAAATTTCCAAACACCGCCGGCATTGATACCCGCATAAAGATGATCATCGAAAACTGTAAGCGAACAGACAGGCGCACCCGAAAGATCATTGGTCATATCCAACCAAATGTTACCCTGATCGTGGCTAACGAAAACCTTACCGCTTCCTGTGCCAGCAAAATACATGGAATCGTATTGGTAAATGCACTTAATATCCTCCTGATCAGAGATCCCGTTTGAGACCTGGTTCCAGCTCACGCCATGGTTATCAGAAAAATACATTCCTTCGGAATCAGTCCCTGCAAAAAGCAGCAGGCTATCCGCATGGAGACAGTTGATCGCTGCAGCAGGTAAACCGCTGTTAATGGCTATCCAGCTTTGGCCCGGATCTTCTGATTTGTATACACCCGCATCAGGGGTACCTGCATATACATTTTCCGCATCGTTTGCCAAAGCTGTGATGTTCATACTTCCCAAACCTGAATTTACAGGGCTCCAGGTTGTTCCGGCATTCGAAGAAACAAAAATACCTTCTTCACCGCTGCCGGCATACAGCTTGCTCTGGCAAAACGTAAATGCTTGTATCCATGCACTACCAAGACCGCTGTTCGACATCGTAAATGATCCGCCGTTGTTCGCAGAGCGGAAAACTCCAAGTGCATCGGTACCAACAAAAACAAACGGAGGAGATGAAATGACAGCCCGGCATTCAACGGTCCAGATGCTGGTGATGCGTGTCCAATCATTCCCGGCATCCGTTGAGGCAAAAAATCCACTGCCATGCGTGGCCGCCAAAAGATTGGGACCGCTACTGCAAAGCGATCCGACACAGGCATTGAAGGGCATGGTGCTGCTGGCCATCCAGCTTCCTCCTGAAAGATTTCGTTTATATACATGTCCTGTCTTGGTTCCTGCAAATAAAAAATTGTCACTGGTTTCAACGGCCCACAGATCGGTTTCTGCCAACCCGCTGTTGATGGTGCTCCAGGTTTGACCTTCGTCAGCCGATTGAAACACACCACTTCCCATGGTGACGGCATACAGCATCCCATCGGCATTTGCAAAACCTTTTACCGAAGAAATATTGGTTCCCAGCGGACTCCATGAATTACCATTATTCGTTGAAACCATGACACCTGAAGAGAGGGTACTGGCGAACACTTTGCCGCTAAAACAATGAACCGACATGATATCCAGCTCAGGTAGTCCACTACTGATCGATTGCCAACTATTGCCCATATCCGTCGAACGAAATATGCCGTCTTGATAGGTGCCTGCAAAGATGCTGACTCCATCCGTTGCCAGGTAATAAGCATATTTGGCGGAAAAACCGTTGCCGGATGGCATCCATGTATTGCCGGAATCAGCTGATATATAAATTCCACGCAGGTAAGTAGCGGCAAATAGTAGATTGTTGCAGGTAATTAAATTTTTAATATATACGCCACTCATCCCTGCACCTGACTGCTCCCATGTAAGGCCTGAGTTATAAGTGCGAAATATATTTTCGTCGGTCGCCACATAAACAAAATCTCCAAGTTTGGTCAATGATTTTGTATCACAGCTTTTCAGTCCCTCATTCCGAAATTCCCAGGAAGTGCCTTCGTCTTCACTCACCAAAACACCTCCACCGGTAGCTGCATAAATTTCATTGCCATCTGCAAACATACTTCTGATATAGCCACCAGGAGGCCCATTAAGATGTTGCCATTGTGCGAAAGAGATGGTTGTAAAAAAAAAGGAAAGGAACGATACAAGTAACAATTTCAGTAAACTTCGAAACATCATATTTATTAAGATGAGGGTTAAAGTCGCTAATGTAGTAATTATCTTTAACTCCGCTATGTTCTGAATTTCTGCTGTTAAGTACAGGATCAGCTAACCATCTGTTTTTTGGTCTGCCCGTTCATCTGCAGTATTGACTTTCTCAATCTCTTTTTTATGTTTGTATTTCCAACCTGAAAATACCCATCCGAATGCCCGTACTCCAAAATAAAACAGCCCTGCCCACATAAATCCTGCATCACGCAGCATGTGCAGGAAAATTTTGTCGGTTTCCTTGCGGGTAACCGGTGCACATCTTTTATACTGATACAGCAAGTCGTGCACCATTGAAGCGTAATAGGTGTAAGGTTTGTAATCTTTAGGCCCGAACTTTTTGATCATTCCGTCAAAGTTTCCCCAGGTGATATGGAAGAGGTTCCATTTGGGTGTGCATCCGTCCCAGGCATAGCCACTTTTGTGCGAACCTTTTACAGTGATGGTTCCATCTTCAGTGATCGATAGCCATGTATAATCGCATTTCCGGTTACGCAACAGATCGGTCTGATAGCTAAAATCCTGCTGGTGAACGAACTTCCAGACTTTTATAGCACCCGGTTTCAGGCACTCTTCGGTTTTGTTGGTGTTTGTTTGCATACTGGTTTGAGTGTATATTTGTTAGCTAATTTAGTTAAATCAGGTGAATTGGGTAAACCTGTTAAATCAGGAAATCCGATATTACAGCCCAATCTATTAAATCCAGTCAATCTAGTTCAATCTATTAAATTTAGTCAATCCAAAATCCATCAATCCAAAAAACCACCTTAACATTATTTAACAGGAACTATCGTGGCTTTCCGTAATCATCGGTTTAATTTTGCGTTTCCATAAAAATCAAAATATCATGATGCAGAGTGACATAAAAGAACTGAACGAACGGATCCAAAAGGAGAGCGCCTTTGTGGAGATGATCAACATGGAATTGCACAAGGTGATCATTGGGCAGAAACACATGGTAGAGCGGCTGATGATCGGGCTGCTGGCCAACGGGCACATCCTGCTCGAAGGGGTTCCCGGACTGGCAAAAACCCTGGCGATCACTTCGCTGGCCAGTGTGATCGATGCACGGTTCGCAAGGATACAGTTTACCCCCGATCTGCTCCCTGCCGACTTGCTGGGTACACTCATCTACAGTCAGAAATCGGAGGAGTTTGTGGTTCGCAAAGGACCGATTTTCGCCAACTTCATCCTGGCTGATGAGATCAATCGTTCGCCGGCCAAGGTGCAAAGTGCGCTGCTGGAATCGATGCAGGAACGTCAGGTGACCATCGGTGATCAAACCTATCCATTGGAGGAGCCTTTCCTTGTTCTGGCCACACAAAACCCGATCGAACAGGAAGGAACCTATCCCCTTCCCGAAGCGCAGGTCGACCGTTTTATGCTCAAGGTGATCATCAACTATCCGCAAAAGGAAGAAGAAAAAATGATCCTCAGGCAAAACATCACCAGCACCTTCCCGAAGGCAAACAAAGTGCTAAAGACATCAGATATCATCAAAGCACGTGAAGTGGTTCGCGAAGTTTACCTTGATGAAAAGATTGAAAACTACATTACTGACATCGTTTTTTCATCCCGTTATCCGTCGAAGTTCAAACTAAGCAAATACGAAGGAATGATCAATTACGGAGCCTCACCGCGTGCCAGTATCAACATGGCACTGGCTGCCAAGGCTTACGCGTTTATCAAACGGCGTGGTTATGTGATACCGGAAGATGTGCGTGCCGTAGCCCACGACGTGATGCGTCACCGGATCGGCTTATCCTACGAAGCTGAAGCTGAAAATATCACTACGGAAGATATCATCAATGAGATACTTAATACGGTGGAGGTACCTTAGAAACTTGGAAGATTGAGAGGCTGAATTCTCCAACTGAAGGTATTTGGGAATAATGGAAAATTGGAGTGGTGGAATAAATGATATACCGGTAAAAAAATCGAGTCAATAAATTCAAATTTTGGAAACAAAAGAGATATTCAAAAAAGTTCGCAAGATCGAGATCAAAACCCGCGGGTTGTCGAGCCAGATCTTTTCGGGGCACTACCACAGCAGCTTCAAAGGGAAAGGTATGGCTTTCAGCGAGGTTCGGGAATATCAGTATGGGGATGATATCCGCAACATCGACTGGAATGTAACGGCACGTTTCAACCATCCTTTTATCAAAATATTTGAAGAGGAACGGGAACTCACCGTGATGCTGCTGATCGACGTGAGCGGCTCCAACGAGTTCGGAACACAAAAGCAGCTCAAAGAGGAACAGATGACCGAAATCGCTGCAGTTTTGGCTTTCTCTGCCATCCAGAATAACGATAAGGTTGGTGTGATCTTTTTTAGTAATAAGATCGAAAAGTTTATTCCACCTAAAAAAGGAACATCCCATATTTTAAGGATTATCCGCGAGCTGATCGATTTTCATCCCGAAAGCCAGCAAACCGATATCTCTGAGGCACTGCGCTACCTCACCAATGCCATCAAAAAGCGTTGCACTGCTTTTATCATATCCGATTTTATGGACCAGGGCTTCGATAATGCATTGAAGATTGCGCGCAACAAACATGACGTAGTTGCACTGAGGGTTTATGACAAACGTGAAGAGGAACTTCCCAACATCGGTCTTACCAGGGTTTATAGTAAAGAAACCGGAAAACGTGTATGGGTGGATACTTCAAGTCGTAAGACTCGCGAAAACTACCGGCTTTGGTGGATGGAACACCAGGAATATCTTAAAAAACTTTTTCTCAAAAGCGGAGTCGATACGGCCCATATCCGCACCGATCAGGATTATGTGAAACCATTGGTGAACCTTTTCAAACAAAGAGAAGCAAGATTTTAGGATGAAGTGGATACAAAAAATAGCGATTCTGTTGATCTCAATAATCCTGAGCGGGGTTACACAGGCGCAGACTGAAGCAACAGCCAAACTTGATACCAATTCCATATTGGTAGGCGATCAAACCGGACTGGAGATAACCTTTACCTGCCCTGCCGACTACAAGGTAATCTGGCCTTCTTTTACAGATACAATCACGGGTGATATCGAGATCGTTAAGAAAACCCCAACTGACTCTACGCGTCATGACGATGGATATGACAAACTTTTCGTTCAGCGCCTTATTATCACCGCTTTTGATTCTGGATATTTTGCCATTCCTCCCGTTTCGATAAAATACAAAACACCCGACAACAACGAAGTTCAAACCGCCGAAACCGGCGCCCTTTTGCTTGAGGTTAAAACCGTTCCTGTAAACCTTGAGGAGAACATCAAAGACATTAAACCACCCATCGAAGCTCCTTTCACTTTAAGGGAAGCACTTCCTTATATTCTGGTTTTTTCGGCAGTGGCTTTACTCACATTTTTGGTGATCTTTTTTATTCGTAAAAGAAAAAAAGCGGAACCGATTTTCAAAGCGCCACCCAAACCTGCATTACCGCCTCACCGGCAAGCGCTTGACGACCTTGAATCATTGCGCTACAAAAAACTCTGGCAAAATGGTCATATCAAAGAATATCATACCGAACTCACCGATATTGTCAGGGATTACCTGGATGCTCAATTCGGGATTGATGCCCCGGAATACACATCGGACGAAATCATGGAGGCTGTAAATAAAACATCAGCCAATCCCACTGCTAAACAAAAGCTTCAGCAAACACTCACACTGGCTGACCTGGTAAAATTTGCCAAAATGGAACCCTTACCCCTCGAACATGATGCCAGTCTCAACAATGCCATCGATTTTGTGAAAGAAACGATGCACCTGAACCCGACCACTGAACCGGCTGAAGCACCTTTACCTCAGGCAGTGGTTCCTAAGGTTGAAGAAACACCTTTATCGGAAGATGAAAAGGAATCTGATTCGGGAAGCAGCGAAAACAAAGGAAAGGAGGCAGGTGATGTTTAGTCAGTTTGAATTTGCAAATCCAGGATATCTTTACCTGTTGCTGATCATTCCTCTGCTGGGCGTTTGGTATTGGTATAAATATCTCCGCGATCAGGCAGACATTCAGGTGAGTACCACACAAAGTTTTGGATCGGGAAAAACCCTTAAACAATATCTTTACTTCAGTTTGTATTTGCTGAGGATGGTTGCCATTGCGCTGATGATCGTGGCCCTGTCGAGACCACAATCCACCAGTAGCAGGCAGGATGTCACCATCGAAGGGATCGACATTGTAATGGCCCTCGACGTTTCGGGAAGTATGCTCGCGATGGACCTGAAACCCGATCGGTTGGAAGCTGCCAAAGAGGTTGCCTCAGAGTTTATTTCCAGTCGTCCGAATGATCGTTTCGGATTGGTGATATTCAGCGGAGAAACATTTACTCAGGCTCCCTTAACCACCGATCATTCAGTGATCAAAAACCTGTTTAAAGACATTAAAAGCGGGATGATCGAAGACGGAACCGCCATTGGTGACGGATTAGCCACTTCCATCAACCGATTAAAGGACAGCAAGGCAGTGAGTAAAGTGATCATTTTGCTGACGGATGGGGTAAATAACATGGGCTCGATCGATCCGCTTTCTTCTGCTGAAATTGCCAAATTGTACGGCGTACGTGTTTACACAATCGGAATAGGCACAGAAGGCACGGCTCCTTACCCTGTACAAACACCATTTGGCATTCAAACACAATATGTGGAAGTAAAGATTGATGAAGCGTTGCTGCAGCAGGTAGCTGAAATGACAGACGGCAGGTATTTCCGTGCTACAAGCAACAGAAAACTCAGAGAGATTTATGATGAGATCGACAAGCTTGAAAAATCGAAAATTGATGTAACTGAATTTAAAAAGAAAAAAGAGGAATTTTTCCCATTTGCCCTGTGGGCGCTTATTTTTATAACGCTGGAAGTGTTGCTGAGGAATTCGATTTTCCGTTCATCACCTTAAGAAATTGCGGAATTTATAAATTGTTGAAGTGTTTAATTGCTGATTAAAAAAACAAAAATCAAATAATAAATGACAAATAAATCACACTATACAATTGATAAATATCTCAATCGGGAGAAGGGCATCAGCCTTATTCCGCATGTAATTAAATCTATTAAATTTAGTCAATCAAAAATCTAGTCAATCAAAAATGTTTCGTTTCGAACATATCGATATATTATATGCTTTGATCCTGGTACCGGCTCTTACGCTTGTATTTGCCGCAATGCTGATCTGGCGAAAAAAAGCCTTGAAACGATTCGGCGACTGGCTGATCGTTCAGCGGATGGTCCCTGCCATTTCGCGAAGCCGGATGATCTTTAAATTTGCCTTGCTGATGTTGGGATATATCTCGCTCATTATAGCACTTGCCAACCCCCAAACCGGATCCAAACTTGTAGAAGGTGAACGAAAAGGGATCGACCTGATGATCGCCCTCGATGTTTCGACCAGTATGCTGGCCCAGGACATTAAACCGGATCGTTTAACCCGTGCCAAACAAGCCATTTCCAAACTGATCGACAAATTGGGCAACGACCGGATCGGGATGGTGGTTTTTGCCGGAAATGCTTATGTGCAGCTGCCCATCACCACCGATCATGCAGCAGCTAAAATGTTTCTCGAATCGGTTAATACTGATATCGTGCCTACACAGGGAACCGAAATCGGTGAAGCGATCGAACTGGCTTCCGAATCGTTCGATGATGAAACACATAGTCGTGCCATTATTGTGATTACAGATGGCGAAAACCACGACGACAATGCTTTAAAAGTTACCAAATCGGTGGCTGAAAAAGGAATTTACGTCTATACCATCGGGATGGGATTAACTGATGGCACTCCCATCCCCGAATACAATAAATACGGCAGGCAAACCGGGTATAAAAAAGACCGGGAGGGACATACGGTTATCACCAAATTAAATGAAGAGATGTTGAGTGATATTGCTGCAGCCGGGGATGGGATCTATGTGCGGGCTAATAACACACAAGCCGGCCTGAGTAAGGTTTTTGATGAGATCAATAAGCTTGAAAAAACCGAATTTGAAAGCAAGATGTTTTCAGATTATGAAAGCCGGTTTCAGTATTTCATTGCATTGAGCTTATTTTTTGTTTTATTTGAAATTCTGGTGTTTGAAAGGAGAAGCAAAAGACTCAGCAAGATCAATTTGTTCCAACGATAACATCAAAAGCTTGAAAACATGAAAACAAACGATATTAGAAAATTACTTTATAAAAAGAATCTTAAAAGATTGATCATTCTTGGATTGATCAAAAAAGTGATCCTTCTGGTAATTGTGTTTTGGTCGTCATCATCGTTTGCCCAAAAAGAGAATAAATATATCCGTAACGGCAATGATAAATATGAGGAGCAGGATTTTAAGGAAGCCGAGATCGATTATATGAAAGCGCTCGAAAAAAGCCCCGAATCTGTAAAAGGACAGTACAACCTGGGTGGAGCCCTTTATAAGCAGGAAAATTATGAGGATGCTTCAAAGCTTTATGGAAATATTGCCGGCAGGGATATTGACGATAATCAGAAGGCTGATGCCATGTACAACCTCGGCAATTCTTACCTGAAAGCTCAGAAATATGAGGAGGCAATTTCTGCCTATAAAAATTCACTAAGAATTGACCCGGAAGATATGGATGCCAAATACAACCTGGAATATGCCAAACGAATGTTGCAACAACAGCAACAGCAGCAGCAAAACCAGGATCAGAATAAAGACCAGGAAAACAAAGACAAACAGGATCAACAGCAAGACAAGCAGCAACAAGACGAACAAAAACAGGAAGAACAACAGCAGGATCAGCAGCAACAGCAACAACAACAGGATCAACAGGAAGGGAATCCGCAGAATCAGCAACAACAGCAACCGCAACCACAACAAATTTCAAAACAGGATGCTGAACGAATGCTGCAGGCACTGGAAAATGACGAGAATAAAACTTTGGAAAAAGTTAAGCTGCAACAAATGCAAAAAGTAAAAGCTGAGAAAACAGAAAAAGACTGGTAATGAGTCGATATGACGATAAAAATGTCTGGAATAGAAAACCAAAGGGATAAATAAATAATTTTGTTGGACGATTCGATGAAAAAATTCACGGCAGTCATACTATTTGCAATGATCCTGATTTCGGTAGGAGTAGCCGGTCAGGGTGTGAATTTTACCGGTTCTGCCAAAAATGTGGTAAGGACGGGCGAAAGGTTTCAGCTTGTTTATAAGGTTGATGCAGAAGGTAAAAATTTCAGGGGACCTGCATTCAGTGGCTTTAGTGTGCTCAGCGGCCCAAGCACTTCCCAGAGTTCAAGCATCCAGATCATCAACGGCAACGTTTCACGAACTGTTGAATATAGTTTTACTTACATCCTGCAGGCAGGAGGTGATGAAGGAATTTTTGAGGTTCCTCCGGCCGAGATCACCGTAGATGGTAAAACAGTTCAATCAAACCCTGTGAAGATACAGGTAGTGAGGGGAAGTACACAGCAGCAGGGTACTCAACAGGGATCTTCAGGCAACAAGGGAACTGACGATGATTATGACGACGATGTGTTCATTCGGGCTGTAGTTGACAAAACCGCCCCTATGCAGGGCGAACAGGTCATTGTTACCTACAAACTTTATTACCGGGTTAACATCAATGCACCAGACATTACCAAAGAGCCTTCATTTAAAGGATTTTGGGTGGAAAACCTGATCAAGAACCGCCAGAATTATGTGCAATATCAAGAGACTTACCGGGGTGAAAGATACCATGTGGCCGAGATCAAAAAGCTAGCGTTGTTCCCGCAGCAGAGCGGCAAAACAACCATCACACCCATCGAAGGAGTTTGCCAGGCCCAGGTTCAGAACAATTCGCAACAACGCTCACGCGATCCCTTTTTCGACAGCTTTTTTAACGATCCGTTTTTCAACCGATATAAAACAATTGAAATACAGTTGCAGTCAAATGCGATAACGCTGAATGTAAAACCGCTTCCTACTTCCGGTAAACCATCTGAATTCAGCGGGGCCGTTGGAAGTTTTGATTTCAGTTCATCCATCGATAAAACTTCACTAAAAGCCAATGAAGCGATCAACCTGAAATTTACTGTTGCCGGCACCGGCAATGTTGAACTGGTAGATGAAATGAAGGTGAAGTTCCCGCCGGATTTTGAAGTTTATGATCCCAAAGTAACCAAAGATATATCAACATCAGGTAACCGGGTTTCGGGCACCAAGACTTTTGAATACCTCATCATTCCCAGAACACCGGGGGATTTTACGATCGACCCTGTAAAATTTGTTTATTTCGATCTGAAATCGAACAGTTATAAAACAGTAACCTCACCTGCATACGAAATCTCCGTTACCAAAGGCGATGGATCTCAGTCGGATGTGGCTTACACTGGTGTCAACCAGTCTGACATCCGTATGATCGGCTCAGATATCCGATATATAAAAACCGGTGATTTTAATTTGAAGATTACCGGTGCCTTCTTTTTCGGATCCACCGGATTTTACCTGCTGTTGATTGCTCCGGTAGTGTTGTTTATTTTGTTTTTGATCATCTGGAACAAAGAACTTAAAAAGCGAAGCAATATCGCACTGATGCGTAACCGTAAAGCAACCAAGGTGGCACGAAAACGGATGAAAAAAGCGCAACAATTCCTGCAGGAAAATAAACAGGATCCGTTTTATGAGGAAGTTTCGCAGGCATTGTGGGGTTATCTGAGCGATAAGTTCAGTATTCCGCTGGCTAATCTTTCGATGGATACAGTTGCAGAAACCCTGCGAAAAAGAGAAGTGAAAGAGGAAACCATCAGCCAGTTTATCGAAACACTCAACAACTGTGAATTTGCCAGGTTTGCACCCGGCGAAAGCCATTCAGCCATGGAAAATATTTATAACGAAGGGATCAGGATCATCAGTGTAATGGAACAGGAACTCAAATGAAAGAAATGAAAAGGATCATTATTATCATATCGTTTCTCGGTTTGCTGCTTCCGGTTTCGGCGCAGCAACCCGACACACTTATCAGCAGTGCCAATGATGCCTATGCAAATGAGTTTTACGATAATGCGATCGACAGATACCAACAGGTACTGGAAATGGGATATGAATCTCCTGAACTCTACTTTAACCTGGGCAATGCCTACTTTAAATCAGAAGATTACCCTTCAGCTATTCTGTATTATGAAAAAGCAAAAAAACTTGATCCTCGTGATGATGATATTCGCCACAACCTCGAAGTTGCTAATGCCAGGATCATTGATAAAATTGAACCGGTTCCCGAATTGTTTCTCAAAACATGGTGGCGCTCTTTCGTAAATATGTTTAGTTCAAATACATGGTCAACCATAGCAGTTATCGGTTTTATTCTTGTTTTTATTACACTCGCATTTTATATGCTTTCGCGGATGATCCGTATCCGCAAGGTTGCATTTTTTAGTGGATTGGGGTTTCTCGCCATCACCATTGTGGCATTTACCGTTGCCTGGCATACCTATAGCAAGGCCAATAAAGACCATGAAGCTATTGTATTTACACCAACTATCACTGTAAAAAGCTCGCCCAGTCCGAACAGTGTTGACCTTTTTGTAATCCACGAGGGTGCCAAAGTGGAGCTGCTCGACCAGGTAGGAAACTGGTACGAGATCCGAATTGCAAGTGGTAGTGTGGGTTGGTTACCCCTTGAATCAGTGAAGAAGATTTAAAATTTCGATTTGTAATCTTTGATTTCGATTTGAGGATATTGATCAAAATTAATTACAGGGACATCATTTCATGAAAAAGATAATCACCATCATAGGGGCCCGGCCCCAGATTATAAAAGCAGCGGCACTCAGCAGGGCAATAAAAACCCGGTTCGCCCATGAACTTCATGAAACCCTTGTCCATACAGGCCAGCACTACGACAGCAACATGTCGCAGGTGTTCTTTGAAGAGATGGATATCCCCAAACCCGATTTTAACCTGGAAGCTGGTTCCGATACTCATGGCAGGCAAACCGCCCGGATGATCGAAAAAATTGAGGAACTGCTGATCATTAAACAACCCGATTATGTTGTGCTATACGGCGATACAAATTCCACGCTGGCTGGTGCCATTGCTGCGGTGAAACAACATATCCCGGTGGTGCACATCGAAGCGGGTTTGCGCTCTTTTAACAAAAAGATGCCTGAAGAGATCAACCGTATCCTCTGTGATCACAGCGCTACCTTGCTTTTTACCCCAACCCGTACCGGTCTCAATAACCTGATCCGTGAAGGATTTAAGGCTCATGCAGCTCCGCCCTTTTCTGCTGACAATCCCGGTATTTTCCATTGTGGTGATATCATGTACGACAACAGCCTTTTTTTTGGAGATATGGCTGCCACCAAATCAAAGGTGATTAAAAACCATGAACTTGAAAACGGAAATTTCATTCTGGCAACTATTCACCGTGACAACAACACTGACGATCCCAAACGATTGCAGGCGATCTTTGCAGCACTGCTGGAGATTGCTTCAACCCATCAAACCGACCTTGTAATACCTGTTCATCCACGAACTTCAAAGATGCTGCAGAAAAATATAACGCCTGATTTGTTTAATGCAGTTGTAGAAAATGCGCGAATGAAACTGATCCCACCAGCCTCCTTTTTCGATATGATCGAATTGGAGAAAAACTGCCAACTTGTAATGACCGACTCGGGCGGCGTGCAAAAAGAGGCCTATTTTTTCAGAAAACCGGTGATCATCCTGCGCTCCGAAACCGAATGGGTGGAGATCGTCGAAAACGGTACAGGTCGCATCACCGGCGCCGACACAGCCAACATCCTGCAGGCCTATGAGTATTTCAGGGCTGAAGAAAACCTTACATTCCCGAATGTTTTTGGAGATGGAGATGCTGCTGGGTTTATTTGCAGTGTACTTACCAGGAAATAAGTTATTTATACAGATTCTAAATTACATCTCACAACAACGGCCAGTAAAGGCTATATCTGCCTCATTCACTGCTCATTATAAATATCTAATAATGAACATATTTCTTCTGCACTGCTTGCTCACCTTGGCAAAGCTGAATTTTCTCCTACATTTGCTTAGTTAAACCACTCAATATTAAGGAACAAAAACAGGTTTTAACCAGGTGAAAATGTAAAACATTAACTTAAATTATTGATTATGAGAACAATCATCTTTGCTTTGTTTTTTCTCGGACTGTTTGGTTTTTCGCTTACTGCGAATGCCCAATTATCCGAACGTGAAGACAATCCGTCGGTACTGAAAACCGGAACCCGCCCGGTTGAAGGGAATTTTGGATTGTTTGTAGGACCTACCTTTACAGAGATCAGTGAAATGATCGATAAGGACATCAATGTAAGAGGCCTTCCTTTGGTCAATCTTAAGTATTACTTCACAGATAATGTTGAAGGCCGCGTGGGTATTCAATATTATAAAACCAAAACAAAAATCGAAGGTGATCTTGCCGAAGATCAGGTAGGATATGTAATTGATAACATGTCGAGATCGTTTTTCAGGCTGCACCCGGGTTTTGCTTATCACTATTCACCCCGTAACATTCTGGATGTTTATATGGGAGCTGAAATACCGGTTGGGACCGAAAGTCATAAAGTTTCGCAACGGACAGAGTCGACAATGGAAGGTTTTACAGCCGATTATATGGAACAGAATGTGACCAAATCTACCTTTGTTTATGGTTACAACCTCTTCATCGGGTTGCAGGCATTTGTAGCTGACCTGCCATTTGCAATCGGATTGGAATATGGCATTTCAGGATTATTCCATTCAGGTCTTCAGTACGAGGTTGAATACTCAGAAAGAAACGGAGACAACTCCGAAAGCATGACTTATTATACCACCGAAAATCCTTTCGAATATTTCAATGTCACGCGATACAGCGATCTTAAATACAACAAGTTTGAAGGTGGTGCGGATTTGAGGATCACCCTGAGTTATTTTTTCGGTAACTAAAAACTGATCGGTATGAAAATAAAAGATATTAGCAGACTCCTGGTCTTTTTTGCGTTACTGGTGCTGATCAGTTCCTGCGCATCCCTGACCAGGACTTCCAAAGTTAAATCCACCTCCATGACTCCCGACTATGTTCGGTTCGATCTTTATAACGATGATTTTGAACTGCTTGGTGAGGTTGAGATTTCGTATGATGCAAGAAAATATTTAGGTATTTTTAACTACCTCGACAGCCTCAATAATGAGTATGTTGAACCCAGAATTATTGAAAAAGTCAATATTGAAGGCATGTACGATATTTCACTTAACAAATTTATGAAAAGGGCTGCTGTAAAGGTGATTGAGGAATTTCCCGGCGCCGATTACTATGTACCGCTCTATTCAAAGATGACCGTTCAGCAGATGTTTCTCGGACGGCGATACAATGAAAAAATGATCATCCGGGCATACAAGCTGAAGCAGGAATAGTACATCATAAAGTTTTAAAGTTTAACATGAATGGTCTGTCAGGATAACTATTTCGGCAGACCATGTTTTTTCTTGTCAGTTAACTATTTGAAATATCAATCAATTGGTTTTAATTTGCATCCGATATCTAAAAGCTCGATCATGTACAATAAATATCTGCAAAAGAATCTCCTGCTGAACAACCTGTTTTTTATATTGATCCTGCTATTGCTGATTACAGGTTGCAGTGAAGAAGAAAGTTCACCGATCATTGTCAGGTTAACACCCATGGAACCCTTGATAACTGCAGCAGTTGGTGATAAAGTGATATTTCATGCAGATGTTACTGCAACCGACCTTCTTTCTGATTTTAAAATTACACAGGAAGATTTTAAATATGGGTTTCTTATTCTTCAGGATTCTTCCTTATCCGGAAAACGGTTTGTTCAGGATTATGTATTTGAAGCACCTGTTATTCCTGATTCTGCCATTATAAAACTAACATTCATTGCAACTGATGTTAACTACAATGATGTAAGATTGGTACGCAGAGTGAGGGTACTTGGCGACAACGTTTTGCTGGAAGAGTCGACCGGTCATGTGTTGTTTTCGGCAACATCCGGAGGATACAGTGCATTCAATCTCGATGTACTGCAACCCCTTTCAAAAAATGAACCAGATTCGCTTCTTCACTTCGCCGATCATTCGGTTGATTCAGTTCATCTGAATACCCTTTCAAGGGAATGGTATTCTCCGGCCGGTTACCGTTTTGTGAGGTTTGAAGGCTTCAGTTATCCGGAAGCCACTCGTTCAAAGCTGCAAAATGCTTATGATTCAGGAATTAAACTGAGTTCGGTGAATAACATTGCTAACGATGATGTTATTTTAATCGGTTACGACGAAAAAGCGATCGCCGTGATTTATGTTGTTCAGGTATTTGATAATGATTCAACCCTAAACGATAAGTACCTGTTTAACCTGAAAAAAGAACACATCGATTAACCGAGGTTCTTCTGCAATCTCTCTCCAAAATTAAAATTATCTTGAAAACATAAAAAAGCCCCCGGTCTAGACCGGGGGCTTTCGTAATATGTTGGATAATGCTTTACACTATTCCTTGTGCCAGCATGGCATCGGCAACTTTCACAAAGCCACCGATATTGGCACCTTTCACGTAGTTCACCCAACCGTCTTCTTCTTTACCGAAGCGGATGCAGTTGTTGTGAATATCGATCATGATACGGTGAAGTTTGTTATCAACCTCTTCGCGTGTCCATCCGTAGCGCATTGAGTTTTGAGCCATTTCAAGGCCAGAAACAGCAACACCACCAGCGTTGGCAGCTTTACCAGGACCGTAAAGGATCTTGTTTTCGAGATACACTTCGATAGCTTCAGGAGTTGAAGGCATGTTTGCACCTTCAGAAACAACGAAACATCCGTTGGCGATAAGCATTTTTGCTTCTTCACCGTTAATCTCATTTTGAGTAGCTGACGGCAATGCAACATCACATTTAACCTCCCACGGACGTTTGCCTTCGATGTAGTCTACACCGTATTTATCGGCGTATTCTTTAATACGACCCCGTTTTACATTTTTCAGCCACATGATGTATTCCAGCTTGTCTTTGTCGATTCCGTTCGGATCATAAATATATCCGCCTGAATCGGAGAGTGTAACAACTTTTGCACCCAATTCGGTAGCTTTTTCAGTACAATACTGAGCCACATTACCTGAACCGGAAACTGTACAAATTTTACCTTTCATGCTGTCGCCTTTGGTTTTCAGCATTTCTTCGGCAAAATAAACCTGTCCGTAACCTGTAGCTTCCGGACGAATAAGTGAACCACCCCATTCAATACCTTTTCCGGTAAGAACCCCGGTGAATTCATTGCGCAATTTTTTGTACTGACCAAAAAGGAATCCGATCTCACGGCCACCTACGCCGATATCACCGGCAGGAACGTCAGTATTCGGGCCGATGTGACGCGACAGCTCCGACATAAAACTTTGGCAGAAACGCATTACTTCTGCATCGGATTTACCTTTGGGATCAAAATCAGATCCACCTTTTCCACCTCCCATCGGAAGGGTAGTAAGGCTGTTTTTGAATACCTGCTCGAAAGCAAGGAATTTGAGAATACCCAGGTTAACAGTAGGATGGAAACGCAAACCGCCCTTGTAAGGACCAATAGCGCTGTTCATTTCAATCCGGTACCCTTTGTTGATCTGTACTTCACCTTTGTCGTCAACCCAAGGGATCCTGAATAAAATCACGCGTTCGGGTTCACAAATCCTTTCGAGGATCTTTGCAGTTTTGTATTTCGGATTCTCTTCGATAAAAGGAAGAAGCGAATCTGCTACCTCTTCAACTGCCTGATGAAATTCAACTTCACCCGGATTTCTGGCGATTACATTTGCCATGAAATCTTTTAATAACTGATCGTTTGCCATAATTGTAACTATCTTTTAATTAATTAATTAGTTAAGTTGCAACGTAATGCGAAGCAATATTAAAGAAAAAAATCAATTCCATATCATGTGACCTGCTGTTTTTTTCATATATACATATCTATATATTTTACATGCGGATTGATATAAAAGAATTTCAGAGTGCCGAAAAAATGTTAATTTATTAACAGTATAAATACAAAAGGTCAAATTTTGTTAGCGAAAATTGCTATATTTAGCGGTAATATCGCAAAGGTTGATTTAAGTTTGCAAAACATTGAGAATACATATGGAAAACACATCAGATCAGCATATAAAAAATTACGAACAGCTCCGTACCGAAACGATAGAACGATTAAAAGAACTCTCGACTATAAACCGGACGACAAACATTCTGAAAGAAGAAAAACCTTCGGGCGAAACCCTTCAGAAAATTTCATATGTCCTTCCCTCCGGTTGGCAATATCCCGAATTTACAACAGCAAGGATCATCTATGGTCCTGAAGAGTTCAGAGCTAACAACTTCAGGGTGACCGAATGGTCGCAACGAGCTGACTTTGAAACTTTTGACAATGTTGGGGGCGCTATTGAAATTTTTTACCTCAAAAGTTTTCCTGAAGCTGACGAAGGTCCGTTCTTGCACGAAGAACGTGATTTGATCAACAACCTGGCGAATATCATTTCGGGGTACCTCAACAATGTGAAAGGGAAAGCCGTGATGAAAAGATACGGCAAAACAGAAATTAGCCAGGAAGAGGAACCGGAACCTGAAAAATGCAGCATTACAAGCATGCAGTTGCTACAGCGTTTTCTTAACAAAAACAACTACAACCGCGACCTATACCATGATCTGATGCCCTTTAAAGTAAAAGAGATACTAATCATTTCAAACCTTTACGACGCATATTACATCGAAAAAGAAGGACGTTTTTCAGAACACATGATGGGTGAATATGCCAAACTGAACCTCACTTCTCTTCCACGTATTACAGGTGTTTCCTCACAGGACGAAGCCATCGAACAACTGCGGTCGAAACATTTCGACCTGGTGATCATCATGGTAGGTGTTGAAAAAAAATATCCTCTCATCATTTCAGAAAAGATCAAAAAATCGTTTCCGTACATCCCGGTTTATTTGTTATTGAACAACAACAGCGAGGTTGGATATTTTGAGGAGCACCAAAAACCGTTTTCATTCGACCGCATTTTTGTATGGAACGGCGAATCACGGATATTTTTCGCCATGATAAAACACCTTGAAGACCGCATCAACCTTGACAACGACACCCGAATTGCATTGGTGCGATATATTCTTGTGGTTGAAGATTCACCGATGTATTATTCCCGCTATTTGCCGATTTTATATAAAATCGTTCTGGAACAAACCAAACGGATCATCGACGATGTAAGCACCGACGACCTGTATAAGGTATTGAAGCTAAGAGCCAGGCCTAAAATCCTGCTTGCGACCAACTACGAAGAAGCGATCAAAATTTACAGCAAATATGACGAGTTTATTTTTTGTTTGATAACCGATGTAAAATTCAGCCGAAACGGGGCAATTGACGAACAGGCAGGTTTTGAACTTGTAAAACAGATCAGGGCCGATAAAAAAGATCTTCCTGTAATAATTCAATCGTCGAATACTGAATTCCAGGAACAGGCTTATAATCTTAAAACCTCCTTTATTTATAAAAATTCAGAAAACCTGAACCAGGAGATCAAATCGTTTATCATGCATTATCTGGGGTTTGGTAATTTTATTTACAGAGATGATAAAGGTCGAAAGCTTGTGGAGGTGAGATCATTAAAAGAATTTGAAAAACATCTCCGGACAATCCCTCCGGAGTCGGTTCTGTATCATGCCAGGAAAGATCATTTCAGTTTGTGGTTGATGGCTCGTGGTGAAATACAGGCAGCCAAAATATTGCACCCCAAAAAAACATATGAGTTTAAAGATGCTGAGTCGCTCAGGGAATACCTGATCCAGATCATCCGGAAATTCAGGAATGAACAAAACCAGGGGAAGGTGATACCCTATGAGGAAACCGCTATTCTGGACGACACCAACATCGTTACCCTTTCTGAAGGAGCAATGGGTGGTAAAGGAAGGGGTCTGGCCTTCCTGAATGCATTGATCTACAATCTCGATTTTACGCACAACATTCCTGATATAAATCTGAAAACACCACGAACAGCTATAATCGGAACGGATGAGTTTGAGTTTTTTATCGATAACAACGATCTGCATTACATCTACAGTGAATCAAAGGAATACGAAGAGATCAAACAACGTTTTCTGAATGGGAAACTTACCCCTACTTTGGTTAAACGATTGAAAGAAATGCTTCGCCTGATCGACAAACCACTCGCCATTCGTTCTTCAGGGTTATTTGAGGATAGCCTGATGCAGCCCTTTGCCGGTGTATTTGAGACGTATCTTCTACCGAACAATCATCCTGATATCAATGTGAGACTCAAACAAACGACAGATGCCATTAAACTGGTTTACGCTTCCATATTCTCTGACATGGCCCGGGGTTACATTCGCGCAGTTAATTATCGAATCGAAGAAGAAAAAATGGCTGTGATCATTCAGGAAGTAGTCGGAAACAAATACGAAGACATGTTTTATCCACACATCAGTGGGGTTGCACAGTCCTATAATTATTATCCTTTTGCCCATATGAAACCTGAAGAGGGCTATGCAGTTGCGGCTTTTGGTTTGGGGAAATATGTGGTTGAAGGTGAGCGGGCTTTCCGGTTTTCTCCCAAATATCCCACCACTGAAATACTTTCGCCAAAAGACCAGGTTCGAAATTCGCAAACCGAATTTTATGCTGTTGATCTCTCTAAAAAAGACATCAACCTGCTTGAAGGCGATATGGCAGGCCTGGTGAAACCCGATATCTATGAAGCCGAAAAACACAGCACGCTTAAACATTGTGCTTCTGTATACGATCCTAATAACAATACGATAACCTCCGGTATAGATAAAAACGGCCCACGTGTGATCAATTTCGGCAATATTTTAAAATACAATTATATTCCTCTGGCCGATACCATCAACTTTGTGCTCGATATTGTTAAAGAATCTCTCGGCACTTCGGTAGAGATTGAATTTGCTGTTGATCTGAACAAGGACAAAAATTACCGGGCCACATTTTATATCCTTCAGATAAAACCGATGATCGGGAAAATGGAAGATTACAACGTGGATATGAAATCAATCGAAAAAGAAGATATTATTTTGTATGCTGAACGGGGGATGGGAAACGGTTTGATAGCCGACATTCAGGATGTGATTTACATTAAAAAAGCCGATTTTGATAAATCCAAAACAGTAGAGATGGCTAATGAAATCGAAGAAATAAACAAGGTTTTTGCCAAATCGAACAAACAATACATTTTGATCGGACCCGGCCGCTGGGGTACGCGCGACCGGTGGATCGGCATTCCGGTTAACTGGCCTCAAATAAGCAATGCAAGGGTTATTGTTGAAACAAGTCTCGAAGGATATCCACTTGATGCTTCTTCGGGATCACATTTTTTTCATAATGTTACTTCTGCTAATGTCGGATATTTTTCTATTCAACCCGAAAAATCAGGAAGTTACATAAACTACGACATCCTCGATAACCAGGAGCTTGTGAATGAAACACAATACTTCAAACATGTAAAATTTCAACAACCTGTTCAGGTAAAAATGGATGGCAAAAAACGAATTTCAGTGGTGACGGTGAAATGAGAGGTGACTTAATTTAACAGATTGCCTAGATTTAATAGATTGAGCTAAATTGATTATGCTTAAGTTGATTTGAAGAACTTATATTTAGCCGATTCAAAAACCCGAAAGCTTTCGGAATTAACCCAATTTACTTCCACCGGAAACTATCGATCAGGTGTTGGATATCTTCTTCAAGAAAAGCAATTACAGGAGCCAGTGAATCATTGTTGGGAACCATTTTGAAATACAGTGCACCCCTGACAAAATTGTGTGTGCTATCGGTTACATAAAACTGAAACGGTGAAGCTGCGGCCGTACCTGAAATGTTATAAGTCAGGCCATACACGTTCTGATCTCTGTTTACATACTCACGATTTTCGATTCCTGTTGCTTTTGCAATGTGTTTCATTGCCAAATTGCGTGTATCCTCCAGGTATTTGTTAAGGTTGTTATGAACAGGTTTATAACTCAAGTGCAGCGTGCCTTTAAACATTGGGAAAACCAGGTTGACCCAGTAAGGTTCGCTTAAATTTGTTTCAAGTTTTGCATAGTCGGGATATTCAAAATAATAGGGATAAGCAGTATCAAAAGCAATGTAGTGCTTTTCAGGAAGATCGATCCTGAAATAACCTCTCGGTTTCGGGTAATAGTCTCCGCCACATGAGGTGAGAAACAAAACGAAAGTTACAAGCGCAATAAAAGATGATTTAGCTGCTTGCATTGATTTCCTCCTTTTCTCCTTGCAGTAAAACACTCACCATCTTTATGCGTCTTTTATCAACTGTCAATACTTTAAACTCAAAATGGTCATACGACACAACGGTGTTCTTTTCAGGAATCCGCCCCAGCAATTCGAGGATAAGCCCGGCAATGGAGTCGGCATCGCCTTTCACTTCATCAAAAACCGAATCATCAATCCCGATGATCTTACAAAAATCGTTGATGCTGGTTTTCCCTTCAAAAACGTAATTGTTATCATCAATTTTACTGTAACCGATTTCGTCTTCAGGTGAATCGAACTCATCGGAGATTTCTCCAACAATTTCCTCGATAATATCTTCCAGGGTAACAATTCCTGATGTGCCGCCATATTCGTCAACAACAATGGCCATGTGGATTTTCTTTTCCTGGATCTCCTGTAACAGGTAATTGATTTTTTTGTTTTCAGGAACAAAAAAGGCAGGACGCAGTAAATCATACCACTTAAAATCCGTTTTTTTATCGAGATGAGGTAAAAGATCCTTCACATAAAGTATCCCGTTAATTTTATCGAATGATTCTTCATATACAGGAATTCTGGAATATCCGGAATCCTTAACTACATGGATCACTTCCTTAAAATCAGCAGTTGAATCGATAGCTACAACATCCAATCTCGAACGCATAATTTCCTTCACTTCGATATCTGAAAACTTCACGATCCCTTTTAAAATCTTGGTTTCTTCCTCGGGTGTATCTTTATCCGCTGTAAGGTCGATGGCTTCAGACAGATCGCTCATTGAAATTTCCTGGTTTTGACCGGCAAGTTTCTTATCGATAAAGGTTGTGGTTCTGACAAGGATTGATGAAAGCGGGTAAAAAAACCGCATTAAGAGTTTCAGTGGTCGGGCCATATAAGTGGCAAACAGTATTGGCTTCTGATTTGCAAAGATTTTAGGCATGATCTCACCAAAAAGGAGAATTAAGGTGGTGATGGCTATCACCTCAACCACAAACCCGAGAACCGGCAATTCGGAAAAATCAAACAGTGAGGCAGAAATATAGGCACTGAGAATCACAATCCCCACATTCACAAAATTGTTGGTGATAAGTATTGTGGCAAGCAACCTTTTGGGCAAATCAAGCAGCGAAAGGATGATTTTGTTGTTTGACGAATTCTTCGACTGAATATCCTTCAGGTGAACCGGACTAAGCGAAAAGAACGCTATTTCGCTGCCGGATATCATCGCACTGAACAATAGTAAGACGATAACGACAAGTAAACTCAGTAATAGTTCAGGGGAAACGTTACCGGTAACAATTTTCAGGAGTAATACCGGCAACCACAGATGAGGATCACTTTCAGGTTCTTCCAAAACTTTATTAATTTGTTAGACACTAAAATTTAAGGCCGTAAAATTACTAAAATATTTTCACAGCAAAAGCAAATCAATGGTTAACCGGTTTAAAGCAAATGTATTAGGCTAAAACGGAAGATCGTCATCAGGAGCTTCAATTTCGGGTTCTTCCGGAGGCGACTGGGGTGCACTTTGCTGTTGTTGGTTACCACCGTCACCCGAATCGCGTTTTCCGAGCATATTCATTGTATCTCCCATTATTTCATAAAAGTACTTCTTAACACCATCTTGCTCATAGGTACGACTTCTTATCCTACCTTCTATATATACGGGGCTTCCCTTTTTAAGATATTTTTCTGCAATATCAGCCTGATTTCTCCACAAGGCTATATTATGCCATTCAACATGCTCAGTGAGGTTCCCTTCTTTGTTTTTAAAGTACTCTGTAGTTGCAAGTGTAAAAGATGCCTTTTTAACACCATTGTCAAAAGTCATTATTTCCGGGTCTTTGCCCAGGTTTCCGATCAAAATTACTTTGTTTACTCCAGCCATTTTTTTTGTTTTTGTTGGTTTGGAAATTCAAATTTACAATTTTTTAGGGTTGCCATCATCATTTAATATGGGATGATCGTGCAAATACTTTTCAACAAGTCGTGAAACGGGATACTTGTCGATTGATGCAACAGGAATACG
>JAGQVF010000056.1 GCA_020438135.1 Bacteroidales bacterium
ACCACATTTTCCGGTGAACGGACATTGTATTTTCGTCCATAGATCGGTTTTGCACACCAGTTGCAATTGTACGGACAACCGCGTGTTGTGGCAATGTTCAGCGAGAAGTACCCATGATTTTTAAACCAGATGTCCTGGTATGTTTTCATATCTACAAGGTCCCAGGCAGCCATCGGCAGTTCATCAAGCTTTTCAATTACCGCTCTGCGTCCGGTGTTTACTGTTTGTCCCTCTTTCGAATAAACAATTCCTTTTACCTCCGTGAGATCTGTGTTCGATTCCATTTTTCCCACTGTTTCCAAAAGCGACATTTCGCCTTCACCCAACAAGATCACATCTGCCCCTTTTTTCAGGTAATCTTCAAAATGATCGGTCGAATCCGAACTTGATACGATCACTTTACATCCTTTTTCCTTCCCGATCCTGATCAGCTCAAATGCAGCTTCCCGCATCAGGGTGAGGCACATTTTGGTGAGGTAATTAAATCCATCATCGTAAATGATCAGGTATTCAGGTTGCGTTTTTTCCAGCGTAGGTAAAATGTCTTTAGGACGATCGGCCAGGTTGGTGTCGAACATAGCTACATCGTAGCCTTTTTCCCTGAGAAATGAAGCTGCTGTGATGGTTCCCAGCGGCGGATAAGGTTTTTTATTTTCCCACTGTTTGGCATCGAATTTATAAAAATAAGTATGTGTAAAGAGTAATTTTCCCATCGTTCGTAACCCGTTGTTTTAAAGTGTAAAAGTTTCTTCCAGTTGAATGTTGTGTTTGCGATCGAGATCATGTACGCGGCTTTTGAAGGCTTCGAGTACTTTTTTCTGAAAATTGCGTGGATGGTGTTTCGAGATCGTTTTGGATGATTTGAATACCAGGTTAAAATCTTCTTCCGGAAACTGATGGCTGAACTTTTTATACCAGTGTTTGATGGTGATATTCATAAACTTATTGTCGAGCCAGTCGCCGATTTTGCTGCCTAAGAAAAATTCAAAAGTTCGTTTCAGGGGTTGACTTCCGGGGTTGTATACCGAATGTTGTCCATTCATCCTGAAATTCGGATAAAACTGGTGGATCCAGCGGTTTTGTTCAAAAAAATTACCGGTCACTTCGGTGCCGTATGTCGGAATCAGTGTGATCACCTCTGTGGCAGTGAACAGATTTTTTTCTTCGATCTCCAGGTGATTGGTATCGACAAAATAGTTGATGCAAAAATATTTGTATGAGTTCAGAAGAAAAACTTTTTTAAACAAAACGAGCAAAGTCCGGGTTAGCCAAAGCCGGTTGGGATGTGTAATGATAAAATAATCGATATCGGGATTGTCGCCGATCACTCCTTTTGACAGCGAACCGCTGAGTGCTATGCCCCGAACAAACGGGAAAGACGCGATAAGCCGCGAAAACCACCGGGCCTTTGCATACCAGTTTTCGGCCCTTTTGTTTCCATCAATCCGATCGGTAACATGTTGCTGAATGTTTCGAAGCCCATAAAATTCGCCCATTTTATAAACTACTCCTTTTTCTACAAGATTTAAAAGGACATCTTTGAATTGTTCGTTAGCTGGATGGCTTTGATCACAATATGAGAAAATATCTTCCTCGGTCAGCGGATAATCGAATATGTCATAATAAGCTAACGTTCGTAAAATGATCTGTGCTTCTTTGTTACCGTTTATCTGCATTGCTAAGTAGTTCCCGAGAAATAGTAGTCAACTAAAATACAACAATTCAGGTTTCTGTTATGAATTGATGTTTAAATAAGAGTGTAAAAATAGGTGAATCGTTGTATAAAAAAAATTTTTGCCTGCATAAGGGTAAAAATCCTCTGCGGTGTATTGTTGTCAAAAAAGTGTTAATTGTCAGTAGCTAAACACAAAGAAGAATTAATTTTTTAAATTTGAACGAAAAATCAATCAACTATGAAAAAGCAAATTTTTTTAAGTCGGGTTATTAGAAATGCCTTATTGATCGTTACATCTTTTTTCTTATTAATCATTCCTGCTGCCTGCGATAAGAACGACAAAGATAATAACCCTGAACCCGGACAAGCTCCTACAATACCACCCGAATCAACATTCGTGAGCAATTTCACGGATTTTACGGAAGGAGATACAACCACTTTTAAATCCGCCCAAACCTATCATAACTGGGCTTTTGCTGCTACCCATGTGTGGGTATGGAATACATTGATCAACGTAACTTTTGTAGTGCCTGTGGTCTCGTTTCGGGAGTCATTTAAACATGCACCCGTTTACGATCCGGATGAGGAATCGTGGGTATGGTCTTATAATTTCTTTGCACAAAACACAGTACACCTGGCTGAATTGCATGGTAAAGTGATTGACGATAGCGTGAAGTGGGAAATGTATATCACGAAAAACAATGTGTATTCGGATTATCTCTGGTATCACGGTATGTCGAAAATTGGCAATACAGGAGGCCACTGGCACCTGAATGGCCCGCCTGAAGATCCCGGTGAAAAAATTGCCATCGACTGGAACCGTAATCCGGTTGCCTCGGAAGCAGATATCAAATATACCATTGTAATCGAAGGTGATGAAGGGTATGGAAGCTATATCCATTACGGTATTTATGAAAACGAATTGTTGAATGCTTATTACACCATCTATGGCGCCAAGGATGATAATTTGGTTGAAATTGAGTGGCACCGGACAAACGAAAACGGCAGGGTGATGAATGAAATGCATTTTGGCGATCCCAACTGGCATTGCTGGGATGAAAACCTAATGGATGTCACATGTGAGTAAAAAAACATGATCTGCAAAAACCGGCTAAATTTAAAAGCCGGTTTTTTATTTCTAAAAGTGAAAAATCACAATTGTGAGATCAATCTGAGATAACTGTATAGTCTTGACTATCATGTGTTCCGGTTGGGTTATTATTTATATATAAATATTTACCTTTGTGGCGAATTTCTCTCAACTAAATTACTATGACAAAATTATTCCACAAAGGATGGGTGGTTATCATCATTCTGTTTACAGGCATTTGCATACTTCAATCCTGTAAGGACAATCAACAAACCCAATCAGCTCCTCCCGAAATACCGGTGGTGAAAGTAAAACAGGAAAATGTTCCCATATTCCGCGAATTTGTAGGTGAAGTGCATGGTGAATATGATATCCCGATCAGGGCCCGCGTAAGTGGCTGGCTCGAAGGGATTCATTTCCAGGAAGGAAGCCTTGTGCATAAAGGTGACCTGCTTTATACCGTTGATCAACAACCATTGCTTGCCCAGCGATCCATCCAGGAAAATGGTCTGGCTGAAGCGAAAACTGCCCTTGTAAAGGCTGAAAGTGATCTGAAACGGATCAAACCACTCGCTGAAAAGAATGCGGTGAGTCAGCGCGACCTCGATGCTGCACAAGCTGCATATGATGCTGCTCTTGCCAATGTGGAAGCCGCAAAAGCCGGTGTGGAACTGGCCGATATCGAACTTGGCTATGCAAAGATTAAATCACCGATTACCGGCATCATTGGTAAAACAGAAGCAAAAGTGGGTGAATTTGTTGGGCAAAATCCCAATCCTGTGATTCTTAATACTGTTTCCAGCACGGATAAAGTTCGGGTTGAGTTTTTTATTACGGAATCGGATTATCTTAATTTAGTGAGGGAAATGAAGGCAAGGACAGATAATAAGGAACAAAATGAGAAAGCCTCACTTGAACTGATCCTTGCAGATGGGTCTGTTCATCCTCAAAAGGGTGAATTCAACTTTATCAATCGTCAGATCGATGAAGAAACCGGTTCGATGCTTATTCAGGCAACTTTTGACAATCCGGATGGAATCCTTCGTCCGGGACAATTTGCCCGGGTACGGATCCTGATGAGAACCATTCCCGATGCGATGGTTATCCCCCAACGTTGCCTCTCAGAATTACAGGGAATTTACAGTGTGGTCGCGCTCGACGACAGCAACCGGATTGTTAACAAACGGGTAGATGTGGGACCTTCCTTTAAAGATTTCAGGGTGATCAATTCCGGTATCACACCTTCCGATCGTATTGTTCTGGAGGGCATTCAAATGGTTCGCACGGGCATGCCCGTAAAACCGGTTGTTACTGAATACGAATCCCGCTATTCGGATAAACTCAATAAATAAAGGGCTGTTATGGATAAAGGAAATTTCTTTGTAAGACGGCCCATCGTAGCCATTGTTATTGCTATCATCACCGTGATCATCGGGGGTGTTTTTATCCTGGGATTGCCTACCGAACAATACCCGAACATCACGCCACCCATGGTGAGTGTGAGTACGGCATATACCGGTGCAAGCGCACTGAACGTAGAACAGTCGGTTGCCACACCGGTAGAACAGGAGGTGAACGGTGTTGATAACATGATCTACATGAAGTCGATCAACGCCAACGACGGGACGATGTCGTTGCAGGTATCGTTCGACATTGGCACCGACCCGGATATGAACACGGTCTTTACCCAAAACCGTGTGGCTTCTGCCAATCCAAAGTTACCCGAAGAGGTTAAACGGTTTGGTGTGAAAACCGAGAAGGCGTTTTCGTTTCCGATGATGTTGGTGACTTTATACTCCCCGAATGGAGAATTTGATCAAAACTTCCTTGGAAACTATGGTACCATTAACATCAAAGATATTTTAGGACGTGAAAAAGGTGTCGGAAAGGTGCAGGTGTTGGGAGCCAGCGATTATTCGATGCGTTTTTGGGTGAAACCGGATCGGCTTGCAAAACTTGGCATCACAGTTCCTGAGATCATCAACGCAGTAAAGGCTCAGAATGTGATCGTTCCGGGTGGAAAATTCGGAGGTGAACCGGCCCCGATGGGTACACAGTTTACCTATACGGTACGGCTTCCCGATCGGTTGCAATCCGAAGAGGAATTCGGGAACATCATTGTGAGGACCAACACCGATGGTTCGCAGGTAAAGCTGAGGGATGTGGCCCGCGTGGAATTGGGTGTGGAAACGTATAATTCCTTTACCCGATTGAATGGGCAAACCTGTGCTATCATTTCTGTGTATCAGCAACCCGGTTCAAATGCCGTGGAGGTCGCCCAAAACATCCGGGCAAGAATGACTGAATTAGCGGCTTCGTTCCCTGAAGGAATTGAATATGAGGTTTCGCTCGACACAACTACTGCTATTACAGCCGGTATCAATGAAATTTTCGAAACCCTGATCATTGCACTTGTGTTGGTGATCCTTGTGGTATTTATATTTATCCAGGACTGGCGTGCTACCCTCATCCCTACCTTCGCCATCCCTGTTTCGCTCATAGGTGCATTTATCTTATTTCCGGTACTTGGTTTTACGATCAATACCCTTTCGCTGCTCGGACTGGTGCTTGCCATTGGGATTGTGGTGGATGATGCCATCGTTGTGGTGGAAGCCGTGCAGGTGAAGATCGCGGAAGGCATGAGTGCCAAAGAAGCAACCAATGCAGCCATGAAGGAAGTAACGGCTCCCGTCATCGCCACCACCCTGGTGATGGTAGCGGTGTTTGTTCCGGTAGCAGCTATGGGTGGCATCACCGGCAGGTTATACCAGCAATTTGCGATCACCATTGCCGTTTCAGTTGTTTTTTCTTCGATCAATGCCTTATCGCTCAGTCCGGCCTTATGTTCCATTCTGCTGCGTCCGGCCAAGCCGATGAAAGGACCTCTTGGTGCATTTTTCCGCGGCTTCAACAGGGTGTTTGATAAATCCACAAAATCGTATACCAAAGCAACCAGCGTGTTTGCCGGAAAACTTAAAAGAGGAGTGGTTTATATCATAATCCTGGTAGTGGCTATATTATTCCTGGGCAGAGGGGTTCCCGGTGGGTTTATTCCTGAAGAAGACCAGGGATATTTATTTGTTAATATCCAGTTGCCGGATGCATCATCACTGCAACGATCTGATGAAGTCGCAAAACAAGCTGAAGCCATTTTATCCGATTTCCCTGAAATAAAATTTATAACCAATGTTACGGGATTTAGCCTTATTTCAGGTGCATCCTCCACAAATGCTGTGTTTTTGTTTGTTGCCTTGCAAGATTGGGGCGAAAGGGATCAGACAGCCCTCGAACTTACGAGGATGATTAATGGCCGCTTGCAAAAGGAGGTGAAAAGTGCCCGCGCATTTGCCTTCGGACCGCCGGCTATTCCCGGTTTGGGTAATGGTTCGGGGTTTACCATGATGTTGCAGGATAAATCGGGTAATTCACCTGAATACCTTGCAGAACAAGCCGGAAAATTTATTCAGGCGGCCAACCAGCGCGAAGAGATAGCAGGCATTTTTACAACATACAGCGCACGGGTTCCCCAGCGCTTTGTTGATATTGATAAAGATAAGGTGCTGAAGGCGGGCGTTTCACTTAATGATCTTTATAATACACTGGGTGCCTTTCTCGGAGGTGCTTATGTGAATGATTTCAACCGATTCGGAAGGTTGTATAAAACCTATGTTCAGGCCGAACCCGAATACCGGGTAAAACCTTCCGACATCGGGATGTTTTTTGTGAAGAACAACAAAGGCACCAGTATCCCTGTATCTACGTTTGTGACGGTGAAAGAGATCATGGGACCGGAATTTACCTACCGCTTTAACCTATATCGCGCAGCCGAGCTGACCGGTTCTCCCGCTCCGGGCTACAGTTCGGCGCAGGCACTTGATGCACTTGAAGAGGTAGCCGCAGAGGTGCTCCCGGCAGGAATGGGCTATGAATGGGCCAACATGTCGTACCAGGAGAAAAA
>JAGQVF010000057.1 GCA_020438135.1 Bacteroidales bacterium
ACATGATAATATTGATAGGTTTTACTCTGATGGATCACACCACCTCCCGAATTGAAATTACGCGCTTGCGCACTGGTACTGTTGTTCTGTGTTGAGCTCCAGTAGGTAGCTATGCCGTTCAGGTTACCCAGTCCGTTCAGGTAAAGATTGTTATAAACCAATTGCAGTTCACCGTTGGAAGGAAGAAACCAATCATCGAAACCGTTAAGTGAATAATCCGCGGCTTTGCGGGCTGCAATTCCTGCGGATCCACAATTGTTGAGGATTGATTCTGTGTTTTCAAATCCATAGCCGATATCAAAATTATTGGCATTGGGTATGAGTGTGCCGTTGCAACCCCATCCTGCCGAAACACCCGGGAAAGAACTCTGATCCGTTGGTGCAGCTTCAAGATAACGCCAGCCGTTGCTGTACGAACCTTTGTCGTAAAAAACGATACCACCGGCAGGCCCTGCATCTCCGATCATATAGCTGGAATTGGTTTGAAAAGAAACCTGGTTGCCGAACATGGTACCGATCTCATTGGTGGCAAAAGCTCTTACATAATAGGTTTGTCCGATCTGAAGACCGGTCAGGTCGATAGTGAAACTGCCGGTTCCGCTTCCAGATTCAATGATGCTATCGTTGAAGGTCGGGAAAGGATTCAATGAAAAAACGATTCCACGGCTTGTTACTTCACTTCCCCCATCGCTGATCACTTCGCCTCCGACGGTAGCAGAAGCAGGTGAAATATTCGTGGCATCATCTGTTTGGATAGTGGCATATCCGACTCCTGACCATTCCGGAACTCCTTCCGTGTTGATCTGCAGGATCTGCCCCGGGTTGCCAATAGGGACAAACTGCCATTCATCGCCGTCCCAAAAAAGCATATCGCCGGGATCATTTCCATCGGGGGCCACTCCCTGCGGGCCCTGCGGACCGGTTACATAACCTGCATTCAGTGTTTCACCGGAGCTTAGCACAACATACAAACTATCACCGATCACTTCTGTTGTATCAATCCCAATTCCATCATCACCATCCTCACCGGACATTCCTTGCAGACCTGTGACATAACCTGCTGTAAGCGTTTCACCGGAACTAAGCGTTATGTATAAACTGTCGCCGATCACTTCGGCACTGGTGATTCCAATTCCGTCATTGCCATCTGCACCCGGCAAGCCCTGCGGTCCGGTGACATAACCTGCCGTTATCGTTTCACCGTTGGTGAGGGATACATAGAGGCTGTCATCTACTACTTCGGCATAATTGATACCGATCCCATCATCGCCATCATCGCCGGGAATTCCCTGTGGTCCTTGAGGGCCGGTGACAAATCCTGCAGTCAGGGTTTCCCCATTGGTTAGTGTAACATACAAGCTATCCCCGATCACTTCAGCATTTTCAATTCCCACGCCATCATCGCCCGGCTCTCCCTGAGGACCTTCCGGACCCGGTGTGCCGGATTCTTCCGCATACAAAGCATAGGGTACAGAGAGAAACTGACTGGTTCCGGTAATGGTATAATTTGTTCCTCCCTCAGGATCGGTTTCGGTTTTGATAAAATAGGGCCCGTCCGACCAGTCGATTTCGTCAAGATTGCCGGAAACAGTATTCCCATCCCCGATTTCAAGGGAAACCAGCCCGCTGGCATTGGTTTGCGGAGTGTGCGTTTCAATAAAAACAGAAGTACCTGAAGCTGTTCCCTGCAGGATAGTGATACGGATGCCAACCTCCGAATCGATGAGCAATTGTCCTTCAGCATCCCTGATGACTGCCTGGTAACTCATTTTTTGGGGTGCTTGCGCATTGAGAGGATTGAAATTAAATAATGCGAATAATGCTATAATCGTGAGGTAAATTCTGAAATTCATAATTGTACTTTGATAATTTCGTCAATTAAATCTTTACTGTTTTAAAGGCTTATCAGTTCTTAATAATTTTAAAAACCTTTTGTTTTATATCACTTTTAATAATAGTTAGTAAATACATTCCTTTGGGCCTTGCAGCAAGCCTGAATGTTGTATTTGATTTTGTAATTTTTCCTTTTTCAATCGTTTCGCCCCGCTCGCTAACCAGCAAATAATAAAGCTCGCTCACATGCTTTTCGTCAACTTCCAATAGCAATTGGTCGGTGGTGGGATTGGGAAATACTTTTAAATGAATGCTTTCTGATAACACCGACCCGATATCCGTAATGACGTAGATCTCGAAAGGTTGTTGCACACCTTCCGTTATTTTTCCTGTTGAATCATCATACGATTGGTAGAAGGTTTGTCCGATTGTGTAACTGACAGTACCACCCGTTCCTGAAGATTCTCCGGCTGTTGGCGAAACTGTTTGTTGTGCATTGAGACCAACTATTGTGATAGAAAAAAGAAAAAATATAAAACCCTTTACAATGAATATTATGTGCTTCATTCCTATTATCATCTTTGTCGTACTTAATTTTCAATGTTCATTCCCTAACTGGAATTTGATTCCCTTTCGTAATGAATCATTTCAGCAAAAATAAAAATTTCTGTTGCTAAAAAAAATTCGCGGGGTCAATTAGCAGGCTAACCGCAAGGTGTAGCAATTTATTCCCAATTTCGAGAATTCTCTACAAATAAAATGGTACTAAATTCTTTACACTTATGTTATAGTTGGAACCCCATATCCTCAAACAACCCGGGTGTTGAGATTAATAATCTATTTGATGTGTGAAATGTCGGTTACATGTGGTGTAATGGTTTGGCATTTGGTCATATACCCAAAAATTGAGATACTATGAATACTTTGAAAATTCAAAATAACTGGCCCGGAATACGGGATAGACTGAAAGAAAAATATGACCACCTCACTGATGACGATCTGAATTTCAGAGAGGGCGAAGAGGATAAACTCCTTGTGAGGCTTGAGCAAAAGACAGGCAGGCGCCGTGAAGCGCTGATTGAAGAGATCAACCAAATGTAAATTGTATCGGTAACGTAAAGCAAAATTCATGTTTAAAGATATAGGTGATGCCTATAAAGTGCTTGTAGACAAGCTTGAAGGCTGGCTGGATACGGCCATTGCTATGCTCCCCAATTTTGTGGTAGCTGTTTTGGTTCTGATTATATTTGTTTTGCTGGGGAAACTTTTCCGAAAGTTGTTCAGGAGAACCCTGGGAAGATTATCTCACAATGTTTCAGTAAACCGGCTGGTCGAATCTATGATCAGGATCATATTTGTAATTGTAGGGCTGTTTGTCGCATTGGGTATCATGAATCTTGATAAAACGGTAACGTCGCTGCTGGCTGGTGTTGGCATTATTGGATTAGCACTTGGTTTTGCATTTCAGGATGCGGCTGCCAATTTTATTTCCGGCATTTATCTTGCGATCAAAAGCCCAATCAATGTAGGTGATATAATTGAGGTGAGTGATAGTTTCGGGAAAGTTAAAAAAATCGGCCTGCGTGCCACTACCATTCTTTCCTTTCAGGGGCAGGATATTGTTGTACCGAATCGATTGATCTTTGAAGATTCTTATACTCATTTTACCATCAATGGAGAACAACGAATTGATCTGGAAGTTGGTGTTTCGTATGGCGATGATCTCGAAAAGGTTGAAAAGGTCACGCTCGATGCTATCAATAGTCTGGACTTTATTAAGAAAGATAAACCCGTTGATCTGTATTACAGTGAATTCGGAAACAGTTCTATAAACTTCACCATACGATATTGGGTGGAAATGGGAAAAAGAAAGGATTACCTGAAAGGATTAAGTGAAGGTGTTAAAGCGATCAAAAAGGCTTACGATCAAAATGATATTACCATTCCTTTCCCTATTCGCACATTGGACTTTGGTATCAAAGGGGGTGAAAAACTGAACGAAATGTGGCCGGAGCAAAAGAAAAACGGCAACATGGATGTTACATGATCGTTTGCATTTAATTAAATGTTAATCCGCTATGATACCACTCAACAAAATTTCTAGCTGATCCTGCTGATTTGCGCAGGCAGTTTGAATATCAGTGTTTTCTGCGATATATGAGAGAAAAGTATCTTCAGAGGCTTTATCTGATACTTAAGCAGATAATCAAATTAATTATACACGGTGTCAAAGCCAGATCTATAAAGATGATTATTTACTGTTGTTACCAAACTTACTGCTCAACAACAAGCCGAGGGGCTTTAGAGGTTCAATGGCGTCCAGAATCACTTTGATGATTGCCAGAATTGGAATAAACAAGATCATTCCCGGAATACCCCACACATAACCACCAACCAGCAGGGCTATCAATGCAAATAGAGGATTCAGACTAACTCTTGATCCTACGATCTTTGGTGTTAGAAAATTACCCTCTACCGTTTGAACCGTGGCGTACCAGGCCACAACAAGAACGGGTGTCCAAAGTGTGTCAGCATTTACCAGAGCATAGATGAATGGCAACAAACCACCGATGAAGGTACCTATATAGGGAATTATGGCAAGTATAGCTGCAAAAAATCCAAACAGAAATGGAAAGTCGAGGCCGATGATCCATAAACCCAAACCGTTTAAAGTTCCAAGAATGAGTATGATTATACTCAATCCAACAAAATAATCTTTCACAACTTTGCGGATGTCAACCATCACATGGGCAACGTATTCCCTGCGATGATCAGGTACATTTGACAAGATGAAATTTTTAAAGGAGGTTCGGTATAAAAGGAAAAGAAAAGTGTAAACAAACACCAGTGTCAGCGAAACTATGAAATTTGAAGTGGAGGCAATGGTTTGCTGAAGTATGTCGGTCGGTTGAATTATATTTTTTTGGTTATCGTCGGGTAGGATTTTTTCGAGCTCAAGACCCTGATTGGCAAACCAGGAATCAACCATGGAAATAAAATCGTGGTATACTTTGGTTAGATTGTCGCCAAAATGCCTCAGGTTCTCGAACAGATTATAAAACTGTGTTCCAAAGAAAAAACCTATTCCGGCGATAATAATGATGACTGATAAAAAAGTCAACAGGATAGAGATCAGGCGGTTGGTCCTTTTCTCAATAAACTCGCAAACCGGAAGCAATAACAACGAAAAAAACAAAGCAAAAACCAATGGGATAAGCAGTGGACTGCCAAAATAAACCACAGCAAACGCAAAGGTGGCGACTATCACTATTTTGTAAACCTTATTCAGGTCGTAATTAATGAAATTCATTTTTGTAATTCGTTAAGTTTAGTACAAATTTTTGCAGTCAATAATCAAACCAGTAATAATTACGAAAAAGTTTGAATTTCATTTCCAGTCACAAAAATCTATATTCACTGAAAAATATACGAAGTGTTGGTTGTAGTTTTATTAAATAAAAAATTGCCCAGTATCGAAAATGAAATTCAATATTGAATTTTTAAAAGTTTTCCGGTTTCAGAAGAATTGTTTTTTGTAAACCTGTAATAATACATGCCCGGTCGGGCCTCACGACCCGAATCTTTATTGCCATCCCATGACAAGGTGTAATTCCCTTTCCTGAGGTTTTGATGAACTACTGTGCGAACAACAATTCCTTGTTCATCTAAAATCTCAAGATGTACAAAACATGGTTGTGTAATTTTAAAATGAAACTGTGTTTTGTTGTGAAACGGATTCGGGAAATTGTGAATGGCAGCCGATGAAATAGTGATTTCTTGATCTCCTGTTGTTTCAATTTCTCTTTCCCATAAGCCATTACTGCTGATGGCAAGAATTCGCCCTTCCTGCACAACGAGTTCTCCGATTATATTCATGAATGTCAAACCACCTCCGAAGTTTTCCCAATTTTGACCTTCATCAAAAGAATGGTAAATTCCGGATCCACCAAATTTCAGAGAAGAAATTAACTGGTCGCCAACCCTTACAATCCCGGCATTATAGGGATCAGGAGGCAGCCCTTCGCTGCGGTTTTCCCACGTGGCACCATCGTTTTCTGACAACCACATTCCATGGATTGTTCCGCACCAGAGTTTACCGGGTTCCGACATGAAGCAGATGGTAGGTTGGCCGATGGTCATATCCGTCCAGGTAATGCCACCATCTGTTGACTGATACCCGTAGGGAGTATTTATCGATTCTCTTGCAGCGAACAGTATCCCGTTGTGATTAATAATATGCTGCGGATAAACGTGTGCCCCGGTGATATTGGATTCTTCCCAGGTTTCGCCCCAATCGGAAGAGCGGTAAATGCCTGTGAACGCGCCTGTAATTAAAATGCCTTCATGCTTATAGATCGACTTTGCAAAGGCATATATCGCGCCATTTCCAACGAAAATACCAGTACTTTTCTTTTGCCAGTTCTCACCCTTATCGAGTGAGCGATAAATGCCATCAGTGGTGGCTGCAAAAATCGTATCGCCCTTGACCAAAAGCTGGCTGATTTGTTTGGCCTGAGTTGATATTAATCCATTGTTGAGTTGAACCCACGTTATGCCGTTGTCCTTTGACTGGTAAATTCCCTGGTTTGCGTGACCAAGATATATGGTGTCCTGTTGGGTAACGATATCATTGATGTAGCCGGTAGGAGCAGATGGGTGTTGTATCCATTGCGCCATAACGTTGAACGATGTAAACAGGATGACCGTGAAACATAAACTGTAAAAACCTTTCATAGTAAAATTATCAAGTTGGTTATATATAAAAGAGAATAGAAAACATTTTGTTTATTCAGAATAACCAAACTGATAATCTTATTTTGAAAATTATCTGCCAGGCAAAATTATTTCCTTAAAAAAAAATAGGATTGACAATTTTATTGAAAATGATAAACTCCCGTGATAATTCTGTGATTTTTGACTTCCAATTTTGCAAACGAATTTAAAACTAAGTCTAACAATAAAAAAAGAACAAAATGAAGACATTATCAATCACACTTTTTATCGTTATGAGTACCATGTTGAGTGCTCTGGGTTTCAATATCTCAGGTGTAGCTATCGATTCTGAAACAGGTAATCCGATTACAAATATTGAACTGGGTTTAGAGGTACCCGGAACCTACAAATTTACCACCACCGGATCAGATGGTTCATTTACATTTTCCAATCTGTCGAATGGTATTTTTTTACTGTACTACTGGAATTCTGATTTTATCAATGGTTCTTATTATCTTCATCAGAATTACGGTGAAGTTGTGATAAATGGGGCTGACATAACGGGGATAACCTTTGAAATTGATCCACATCATCCGGTTTACGAAATCACCGGAACCATTTATGATGCTGCGACTGGTTTGCCAGTAAACAATTTGAATTATGCATTCAATATCGAGTGGGATGATCATCCTGAACAATGGGATATTTTTGTTCCAAACGCTGATGGATCTTTTACAATACCGGGTTTACCAGATTGGAGTTATTCGCTTGAATGGTTCGGTAACAACGATTATGAAGCATCAGTTACCCCTGCAACTATTTTGAAATCCGGTCCTCAGCAGGTAGAAGTGGATATTTATCTCACACCTAAAAGTGGTCCTTTTATTTCAGGTGTTGTTCTGGACTACGATACTCAGGAACCTATTGAAATGGCTGGTCGCTCGCTTATTCTGTCCGATTTGCCCGCATCTCATTTTACTGAAACAGATGAAAACGGCGCGTTTATCTTCAATGGGTTGGAACCCGGAAGTTATTATAAGCTGGAGATCACTACCGAAGATACTGCTTACATAAATGGCGAAGGATCTATTGTTTATTATCTTACGGTACCTCAGAATGGGTTAACAGGCGTGCAAATTTATCAGCATAAATTTGAAACAGTGCATGAAGTTACTGCAAATACAGAAGAGTTTACACCCGGAGAAACCAAGGTTATCGACTTTACGGTGGTTTATGATGATCCGGTTTATAATGAGATTTGGGGTGTGAAACTGATTTTACCTGATGGAGTTACAGCTGTTAGTACGCCCTCATTTGTCAACAATTCAGGTATTTCAACATTTTCACGCCAATATCAGTGCAGCAGCAGTTCTCAACTTGTGTGGGAAGGTTATCATCAAACTTTTTATGGAGCACCTGCCGGTAACCTTGAGGTTTTGAATGAGGAAGCCAGCTCGGCCGTTTCTTTGCATTTTGATGAATCCTTAGCAGGACAATCAGTTGAGATCGGATATGAGATTTATTATACCTACACTTGTGTTTTGAATTATTTCAGTTATGGTTCGATCACACTGGAAGATGGTACTTCAAGTTTCTCAGGACCGGGAATCGTGAGTGGCTTTATCCGGGATGCCCAAACCAATGTGTCGATTGATAATGTGGTTATAAAAACAGTATCGAATATGTACCAGGCTTCAGTCAACGAAACACCTTTTGGAGCTCATTATAGCCTGGGATTGCCCGCTGGCGTATATTCGGTAATTTGTGAGGCAAAAGGTTATGAATCACAAATTTTGAGCGGAGTGAATATTGAAAATGGCCAGAAAATGACCCATACCTTTTACCTGGATCCGGTAGCATCCAAACAGGACCTAACAACAGTGGAGGCTAAACAAGACCAATATTTAAAATCAGAAACATTATCGAATGGGGTTTCATCTGCTGAAACGTTTATACAATTGTATCCCAATCCTGCAACAAACTATTTGAAAGTTAATTCAAATGAGGTAGTTTCTCAAGTTAAAATTCTTAATCGCTCAGGGCAGGTGGTCAAAGATTTGCAAACCTACTCACCAACATCTGAAATAGATATTTCTGATCTGACAGCGGGTTTGTATTTTGTGAATGTAATGACAAATCAAGGTGCTGAAGTTAAGAAATTAATTGTTCGATAGATCGATCAACATCTGATGAGTTCAATAAAGCTACCTTTTTTTAGGGTAGCTTTTTTATTTGATTTGAAGAAGGATTTTAAATACAACCGCTTCTTAAAAACTTCTTCAGTAAGAAGTATCGTTTTAACAAATCATTTACAATTGTAAAAATTTGTTAACCACGGGCTGCAAAATGAAATTAGAGAAGTATATTTACGCCAATTCAACATGAATTAAACTGATTTAGAAATGAAAAAAGCAATTTTATCGATTCTCACATTTTGCTTTGCTGTATTCTCCCTGACTGCCCAGGTAGAGAGTGCAACAGCCGGTTCGCAAAAGAATGCGGTTGAGCAAAGCAAAGTTACACATGAGAAAGTAGTTAAAGAAAAGGCAGAACAGGTAGATCAGTCCAATTCGCAGGTGGAAAATCCCAATGCCCCGGTTATCACATTCGATAAACTGGTTCATAATTATGGGACTATTTCCCAAAACGATGATGGTAATTGTGAGTTCACCTTCAAAAATGAAGGTAAAGAACCCCTGATTCTTACCAATGTACGTTCCAGCTGAGGCTGCACTATTCCAGCATGGCCAAGGCAGCCTGTATTACCGGGTGATTCTGCAACGATTGTTGTAAAGTACAACACCCATAAGGTAGGAACAATCAATAAAAGCATACGTGTATATTCAAATGCTACGCAGTCTATCGTTACCTTAAAGATCACAGGAAAGGTAGAAGCAGCAAACGCGTCATCCATTCCCCAGAAAAAGGTTGATAATGACGGCGCGCCAATTAACAAATAATACATAAGGCTATAGAACTTTTAAAGCCGGGATTTTGATGATCCCGGCTTTTTCATTTAAATAGAAATGACCGCTAGTGGAGTTTCGGAATGCAGCTTCCAGGGTTATATAATCTTTCCAACAATTTTGAGCTAATGTGAAACTAAATTAAGGCATTTATGATTCACCCTTACCGATCTACACTATTTGATCAAAAATTTTTTTGTAACAACAAGTTGGTTTGTCTGAATTTTGAGCAGGTACAACCCGGTAGAAGTAGTTGACATGTTGAGCGATCCAACAAAATTTCCGCTTTGGAAAACCACCTTACCTGTCATATTCACAAGGATCGCATTTGATATATTGATTTCAGGCTGATTGCAGCGAACTGTTATGGTATGATTATCTGTTTGTGAAATCTCAAAAAGATGATCGGTGTGCAAATTGTCAATATTTATAATAGGAAGCACTTCTATATAATTTTGCTTCACTTCATTTCCATAATCTTCACCATTGAAACTATGCAAAGTCACGAAATAAGTTCCCGGTGTATTAAACTGAACAACCGGGTGTAGATCCTCCGAAGTTCCAGGGTTGCCTCCTTCGAACGACCATTCGAACCATTGTGGTGATGGGCACGATTCTGTCAGGTTTGTGAAATAGATAGTGTCGCCCTCATGAACGGTGGTTTCACTTGCTGTAAAATCAACTGTGATTTGCTGAGGGTAGCACGCCTTTTCGAACCGGAAAACATGCAAACTGTTGTTATCAAACATATGCTGTCCATTCACGGCGAGACCAGGGGCGGCATCAATCTGACCGATTAAAGCCCACCTGTTCATATAAGAATTGGGTGCCATTACAGGGAAAATACATTCACTGAAAGCAAACAGAAGGTCAGAAGTGATAAGGGTTTCAGGGAGCCATGTGTTTCCATTATTCACTGATTGAACCGACCAGAAATGATTGTTGGTTTCAAAGCCGAGATCACCACCCAGCAGACTGTAAACTACCGTTATGTTGTCGCCTTTAATGCTCATGGAAGGCATCGTGGCCATTCCAAGCGAATTGTACGGTGGTTTCACAAAAAAGTCATGGGTGTATTGTCTGATGAGTTTCCCGGAAGCCTGTAATGTATCCGGATGGAGGCTGTTCTCCGTAGGAGGGAATTCCGGAGAACCTTCCGTCCAGTGGGCAAGCGCGCCCATTGCGTTAAAATGACTCAATTCACCACCGGTTACTTTTATCCTGCTTACACCAAATACGGTGTGCACTTTACCCAGTGCATCAATCGCCACGGTGCACGAACCATCCTGGCAATAAAAATAATTGACATCACCATTTTCGACCAGGAAAAAATCATAGGGATGGTTCCATATTTTTGAGGTTACCCACGAGTTTCCTCCATCCTCTGATTTCACAAGAAGCATATCGGTAAAATAATCTCCGGCTACAAATGCCAGGTTATTTTCAACGGGTGTGGCGACAGCCATAGCCTGCTCACTGAATCCGTAATAATAATCTTCTCCCAGGGAAGGAAATGAATGGTGCAAAATATCCCATGTATTGCCCTGGTCGGTTGATCGGGAATAAAGCACCTGCCGGCAGTTGGGAGGATCGATACCAGGCCATTCGATTTTGTTCATATAGAACAGATGTATGATTTGATTATTGGGGCCGGAAGTAACAACCAGGGGAGAGCTAATTTCAGAATATCCGGCAGGTGGGGCAATAGCCTGTAACCACCATTCACCTGTTCCTCTTGTTGGCCGAATGGCCATCCGTAGCCCGGTTTCTATTTCACAAACTATGATCTCTCCGTCTGATCCGAAACGGGAGTATGATGGATTTTTCCCTTCTATAGGTAATTCCGGTGTGTCGAACCAACCTGTTCCATTGAAGAAATTATAGGCAACACTCAGGTCATCAAAATCAGGGAAATCCATCCCATGATTCCAGGTGACGCCTATATCCCCATCCTCAAAAACATACATTCTGTTTTGATTTGAACGGTTGGTTTGCAGATCATAATAGGTTTCTCCCACCCACCAATGATCAAAAGTTTGATTTGATGCGCTTAAAACCAGTAAAAGGGCGATACTTGATAAAATGATTTTCATAGCTGTACGGTTTAGTTTGAATTAAGGATGATACATTTATGTATGGTTTTTAATTTTTCATTTTCTGCAATCAGGTAATACATACCATCTTTCAAATAGGTGTGCTTTAATTGTTTCAGGTTTATTCTATAGCGGAAGAATTCTCCATCGCAGGATAAAAAGGTCTCGTAAATAACTTCTCCTTCAGAATTGATAACCTTTATCTCTACCGGTTCAACTATTTTAGAATTTGATTCAATAAAAAACTCACCATCGCTTGGATTTGGATAAGAACTGAACAATTGGCTTTCCGAACTGTATGTGTTTTCAGCTTTGGAAATCAGGTCCATACTGTTATAAAAAACATCGCAATCGAAGCTGCCAAAGGGTTTAATGTAAGTGATCCCGAGCGTATTTCCTTGTAAAACCGGTTCGGGGTGACCCAGTGAGAAATTTTCGTTTGATCCGTTTACAACCGACATGTCGGTAATAATTCCGTTTTGAATCTGCCTGTAAACCAGGTCTGTATTTTCATCTTCATCAATTTCGGTAGTGAAAAGATAAATGTGATTTTGTGTGTTAACAATAAAATCATGATCATATGAATTGTGACAAATAAGCATAGGTTCCGACCAATTGTTCCCATCAAACCGGATATAATATTGCGGATGAAACCAGTTGTAGTTTATCTGTGATTTTTTTCTGTAAAAGATATGGGGCAGGTCATCCTGATCCAGCCCGATAACCGGAGTTTCAGCTGAATCAATAGCGTATTCATAAACGGGTTGCCACAGGTTACTATCGGCCTGATAAATGCCGTAAATAAGCCGGTAGTTTAAATCTGCGGTATATTTCAAACCGGCGAAATTGAGATTGTTTTGTTGATCAGCTATTACATCATTGATAAATGTGTATTGATCATAGGTGGGATAGATATTACTCCAGGTTTGTCCATCAAATATTTTGTAATAGATTTTCGAACTATGGTGAAGGAATAAATATAGATTGTCGTCGTGATCCATGATAATTCCCCGAAAACCATAGATGAAATTAGCTACTTTTTGTTTTTTCCAAATGCCGTTCTTATTGCTGACCATATAGGTTATTCCTGAATATCCCATGTATCCCTGATTGTATACTATGAAGAGATATCCAGTGCTGCTTATAACGATTTGTGGGGAAGATGCAGTAGAATCATTGTTCTGCGACAGGTCCAGTGGAACAGACCAGGTATCGCCAAAGTCAGATGATTTAGAATAATATATTTTCCTGAAACCGGTATTGATAAAATGGGTCCAAACGCAGTGAATCACGCCGTTTGGATCAACTGATGTTGCAGCGTGCATGTCTCTTTCCGGGAGATTGGAAACGTTTACAGGGGATGACCATTGACTGAAAGCCGTAATGGTTGAGGCTACAAGTAACAGTAAAATAATGGTATACTTTTTCATGGTTGCGAGGCTTAGAATTGAATCTCGCATAAAAATACGAAAAAAAAACCTTGAAGTGAAGTAAGTTTGATCGTTGTGCTATAAATAAGGTTGGAGATACCTATCCGGTTTCGCTGATCCGTTGCAATCTTTCGTAGTTTATAATTTCAAGCGATTTTCCATCCATTTTGATCAGGCCTTCTTCGTTAAATTTCTTCAACATCCGGATGACGGTTTCAGCACTCATGCCAGAGAGTTCAGCGAGATCTTTTCTCGAAAGAGGCAATTGAAATTCAGATTGTTTAAAAATCCTTTCGGAGAGGCAAAGCAGAATATCGGCTAATCTTCCGTAAGCCTGTTTATGAGTGAGGCAGAAAAAACGGCCATACACCTGGGCACTGTTCGTGCTGAATATGTCGATCACCTCTTTGGAAAATTCGGCATTTTTAGTGAGCAATTCCCTGAAAATGTTTACATCGATTTGTTTCACGTGGGTATCGATGTAGGCCATAGCCGAATATTGATAGGTGTTCAGGGTTTCAGATACGGAGGACAATCCAAGTAAATTTCCCTCAGGGATCATTTTTAATACCAGGGAATTATGGCCATTGTCGATATACACCTTAACAAGGCCCTTTTCAACAAACATCACATGCGATACAAAACTTCCCTGCTTGCAAATGATCTCTTTCTTTTTGTAATGTATCGTCACAGAATTTTCGTTCAGGTAATTCATCTCATCTTCACTGAGCTTTTCAAAGCATTTGCATTGGTATGAGCTTATGGTGCAAGCTGATATCTGTATCTTGTTGTTCATGTACGCACGTTCAAATTCTCTACAAATGTAAAACAAAATCACTTAAAAACATGATCCGTGTCAATAAAAATAATGGTTAAGAACATGTTGATTTAGTGCACAAAACAGGATATTTTGTTTTGGTATTTCAATCAAAACCACAACCTTTGTTAACCAATTAACAATGGTAGAAATTCTAAAATATCTCGATATGAAAAAAAATAAACTTGTGGGAATATATGTGTTCTCTGTGATGCTTCTTTTCGGATTTTTGGTTTCCTGCAGTGAAGAGGATGAGCCAAAGGATAATACACCCGATAATCAGAATGTAGCTTCCTGTGAGGGTTGTCATACCAATTATGCCCATTTACAGGCTGTTTATTCACCCGATACCGCGGCTCCAGCCGGAGGTTGTGGGGGAGAAGCACCACATTACGAACCTTACGACAGGGTTTACATGGGTGGTGAGGACTATGAAACGTATAAAGAATCGGGTCACTACGCAATCGGTTGTGTGGGATGCCATAACGGTGTTGATGGCACAGATGATAAAACTGTAGCACACTCAGGGGATTTTCTTCGTCATCCTTCAGTAATGGCCGAAGAGAAATGCGGTTCTTGTCATGGTGATATAGTTGACAATTTTGTTACAAGCCTTCACAACGGAACCGGTCAGAAACGTAAAGTAGCTATCCGGAGCGGTTTTTCGGGACCTGAAGATTTTGATCAGCTTCCACAACATCAGATTGAAGGATACAATGCAAATTGTGCAACCTGCCATGCCGGATGCGGTGAGTGTCATATCGTAAGGCCGATTGCAGCCGGTGGTGGATTGATCAGTGGTCACAATTTCAACAAAACACCCGATATGCTCAATGTGTGTGTAAAATGTCACTCGAGCCGTGGCGGACATGCTTACCTGGGAGTTGCTGCCGGAACAGATCCGGATGTACACCTTACTAACAACGGATTTTCATGTCTTGACTGCCATTCAGGTGCAGAAATGCACGGTAACGGGGAAATGGTGGAACAACGGTATGCATACACTGAACTACCTGAATGTGAAGATTGCCATGCAGATCTTGCATCAGCAAATAATTATCATTCGGTGCACATTGAAGATTTTAATTGCCAGGTTTGCCATTCTCAGGTATATAATAATTGTGGTAGCTGTCACATCCATGGAGATGGCGCCCGTGTACCATCATATATGGATTTTAAGATGGCCATGAATCCGATACCGGATGTGATCACGGATTATGAAATTGTGCTGGTTCGCCGCACCCTTGCAGCTCCGGATAACTGGGATGTTTATGGTGTTGATTATGCAAATTTCGATGCTTTGCCAACCTATAATTTTACTACTCCGCATAATATCCTGCGATGGACTGACAGAACTGAAGTGGGTAGCAGCAAAGCCTGTTTTGAAAATTGCCACATTAAAAATGAAGGCGGTGTTCTCGTTAACAAGGAATTATTCCTGTTCGAAGAAAACCTGCTGGATTGGGAGATAGGAGCTTCAGGTGATATCGTTGTTGATGGCAAATTACCTGAGAGTTGGTTTGAAGAAAAATAAAACTAAATAATTTAAAACAAAGCAAATCAAATGTTTAATTAATTAAAATGAATTTTATGAAAAACACAAAATTATTATGGTACCTGCTGGTGTTCAGTCTTATTTTCTCAGCTTGTAGTAAAGATGATGACGATGATGATAACACACCCAAACAGGTTAATGAATCGGAAGTTCTTGTAAAATATCTCGAATCTGCTGATTCTCCTTACGGAGCTGATTTTGCTAATACGCAATTACCCTCAATTGTTACAGCCGAAGCCGTGCATACTGATGTTGTTGCTGGTACTGAAATGACAATTATTGACGTCAGGTCAGAAGAAGATTTTAACAATGGACATATCCAGGGAGCAATTAATAAACCAGCCGGAGAGGTTTTGGCATATGTTCAATCAGAAGGACTGGCTAAAGACCACAAAATTGTTGTCGCATGTTATACCGGACAAACCGCAGGCTGGGTAACTTCTATTCTCAACATTATGGGATATAAAGAAGCCAAATCGTTGTTGTGGGGAATGTCGTCATGGCATACAGACTGTATGGTTAAATGGAGCAGCAGTGTAGCAAACACCTATGCTACCTTTTTTGAAGATACTGAATATGAAAAAGGGGCGGCAGGAGCACTTCCCACACTGAGCACAGGCAAAACAACCGGAATGGAAATTCTTGAAGCTCGCGTAGCTGCTGTAGTTGCCGAAGGTTTCGGTGAAGCGAAAATTACAAATGCTACTGTATTTGAAAATACCGATAATTATTATATAGTAAATTACTGGGGAATTGATGATTATCTCGGATATGGTCATATTCCGGGTGCTATGCAATATACACCGAAGGAATCAATGAAGTTTGAGATGGACCTTTCAACGCTTCCAACTGATAAAACCATCGTGATTTATTGCTGGACCGGTCAAACAAGTGCTGCCCTCACTACTTATTTGAGGGTTCTCGGATATGATGCAAAATCATTGCTTTTTGGAGCCAATGGTATGATTTACGACGAACTTACCGGTCATAAATGGGTTGACACCAATTGTATGGGTTACGAATTTGGTGAATAAATTAACTTTCTCATAACAAAAAGGCTGCGAGAATTTTCGCAGCCTTTTTTCCTTTCCATGGTTTACACGATGTTTATGCAGGTTGCTCCTTCCTTTTTAGTTTCGCTTTACTTCCATACCGTTTTATCAAATTCAGAAGTTCGGTTTTGTTATAAGGTTTAGAAATATAATCGTCGCAACCTGCGGCAATACATTTCTCCCGTTCGCCACTTATTGCATATGCCGTTTGTGCAATTACCGGAACTTCGCTGTTTATTTTTTTGATGGCGGTTGTTGTTTCATATCCGTTTGGCCCCGGAATTTTAATATCCATCAGTATCAGGTCGATATCATCCATTTGCTTTTTGTAGGTTTCGAGTGCAGAATTTCCATCTTTTTCGTGTAAGAGTTTTATATCGAAATGTTGCAACATGGTTTTGATCAACAGGAAGTTCGATTCTTCATCTTCTACCACCAACAAGGTGATTTCAGAAAGTTCACTGCGATCTATCAATTCAACAGGCTGGTGATATACTTCAATCCCTTCAACCGGCTCGAACGGGAGTGAAAAAAAGAACTGAGACCCTTTGCCATGAATTGATTCAACCCACATCTCACCACCCATCAGGTTCGTTAGTTTTTTTGAGATGGCCAAACCAAGACCTGTTCCCTCAAAATTCCGTGTATAAGATTCTTCCACTTGCCTGAACCGCTGGAAAACAATATCCAGTTTATCGGATGGTATACCAATACCACTATCTTTTACATAAAATATCAGCTTTTGGTCGTCAGCAACAGTTACTCCGAATTCAATAAACCCGGTATCAGTAAATTTTACAGCATTTCCAATCAGGTTGGTTAATATTTGTTTTAAGCGCAAATTGTCGGTAAAAATCTCAATACCTTCCAGCTCCTGAGGAATAATCATCCGAAGTTCAATATTTTGTTTTTCATGTTTTTTCAGCAGCCTCGTAAACGTCATGTATAATTCTGAAAAAAGTGAATTCAGGTTGCATGAACTCCGGCTGATATTGATTTGACCGGCTTCTATTTTGGATATGTCAATAATATCGTTGATCAGTGTCATGAGAGTTTTACCACCACCAACAATGTATTCAAGATAGGTATTCTTGTCGCTTTCGGTCAGTTGCGGATCTTTTAATAAATCAGCAAACCCTACAATGGCATTTACTGGTGTCCGTATTTCGTGCGACATATTTGCCAGGAATGATGTTTTCAGTTTATCCGACTCCTCGGCTTTAAGTTGGGCTTTTTTGCGTTCGTCAGCTTCGAGTTTGAGTTCGATGGTTTTTTTATCGACCAAAACTTCGAGCTTTTTTTTCTGCATTTTTATGGCCCGTAAACGCCAGTAAAACACCAGGTAAATTAAGCCACTTGTAAATAAAATTACCAATAACCTGAACCAGGTTGTTTGCCAATAGGGTGGGAGGATGGTAAAAGCAATGGAGGCAGTTTGGGTATCCCACACACCATCGTTGTTGGCTGCCATCACTTTGAAGCTGTATTTCCCAGGGGGAATATTGGTGTAGGTTGCACTGGTTGTGCGGGTCACAGGATTCCAGTGATCATCGAAATTTTCAAGCATATACCTGTAAGTTACCTTATCAGGTGACACATGACTAATACCTACATAATTAAAAGAGAGATGGTTTTTACCATACCCAAGTTTTAATCCGAGCGGTAATCCTGTGAAATTATCAATGCTGTCAGCAAAATGGCTATAGTCGAAAGGGTTATAAAACAATTTGATATCTTCGATCAGTGTAACAGGGGGAATCGTATTTGGCTTATCTAAAGAAGGATCGAAACGTACCAAACCATGTATGGTACCAAACCATATCTTTCCGCTGTTTGTTTTGAATACAGCGTTCTGATTAGTCTCAATGCCCACAAACCCATCACTTTTCCCATAGTGTTTAAACGTTTTATGAACCGGATTGAAGCGGTCGATTCCCGAGTTTGTTCCGATCCAAATGATATCATTCTCATCGCAAACAATGCTGAACGGACTATCGGAACTGAGTCCATCATTGATTGAATAATTGGTAAACTTTTTACCATCAAACTTAAATATACCTCCTCCTATTGAGGCAATCCAAATATTGTTTCTGCTGTCGTGTGCCAATGCTCCGGGACTTAGATTTGTTAAGCCATCCTGCTCGTTAAACGTTATAAATTTACCATCGCTTAAGCATGATAATCCACCGTTGTCGCTTCCAAACCACATGTCACCTTTTAAATCACGGTGGATATGCCAAATGCGATTGCTGCATAAACCATCCTCTTTTGAAACTGATGTGAATGAACCGGGTTTGCCATTTTGGGGATAAGTGTAATAAAACGGTGAATTCCACAGCGATGCAAACCAAATGTTGCCTTCTTTATCTTCATTAATGGTTAATACTGAATTGTGCGGAATACCATCTTTTTGTGTGATCTCGGTAAAAGTTCCGGATTGAGGATTGTACCTGACGACAGGATCACCTCTGAAAACATTTCCAATCCAAATGTTACCTTTCGAATCTTCGAAAACAACATCGATGCTGTTGGCAGGTAACTTATTTGAATTGTTGAAATGGTGAAATTTGCTGCCGTCCCAAACGCTTACACCCATTTCTGTTGCTGTCCACACATTACCGGATTGATCTTCAATCACTGATTTTACAACATTATTGGAAAGACCATCCGCTTCATCCAACAAAAGAAACATGTCATCTGAATATTTAAAGACCCCCTGATCCATGGTTGAAATCCACAGGTTGTTCTCCTTGTCGCATATAACTTTATGTGTAGTGGTTGGCTTATATCCTGTGCCTTTGAAATTGTAATTTATTGTGTCCCCTTCAATTTTAAATATTCCTGTTTCATGTGTTCCCCAGACAGTGCCGTCGTTCTGCAGGGTAATGTTGTTGTTGCTGGAAATATGAACACCGGGTGCAAATTGCAAATATGTAAGTACATTTAATTGATTTTTGCTGCTTATTTTTATTTTGACGATTCCTTCAAAACCCATTATCCAATAGGTATCATCTGATTCTTTTGCGATAGAAATAATAAAATCAAAGGGCATATCACTTGTCCCGGAGGAGAAGTTGAATAATTCAAAATCTTCGGATTCTCCGCTGTCTTTCAGCGTATATAGACCCTCCGTGGTTCCGACTAAAATCAGGTTGTTTTCTCCTGTTACCATATCATTTACCCCTGATTCAGGGAGGTCGGTGTATAGATTGATACGCTTGAAATCGGGTTTTGCAGTATCGTACCGGGAAGGTAACATATACAACCCTTTTTGCATGACGCCGAACCAGATATTTCCGTTTTTATCCTCAAGGATTTTATTAACCTGTTGATCGGTAAATGGATAATTCTTAAAATTATTTGTGAAGTAGGCCGTTACACCGTTATATCGGTGTCCGAACCAATACTTACCCCGCGAATCCTGAAAGATCGAAGTTACATGGTTATCGCCCAGTCCGTGTCTCGTATCAAAGTTCACAAAACTGTTTCCGTTATACCTGGATACACCCCCCTGGGTGCCCATCCAGATATTTCCAAAAGCATCCTGGTACACATCCAGTACACTGGATTGGGGAAGTCCCTCTTCAAGAGAATAATTGAAAAGAATATGTTGCTGACTGAAACCCTGAACTGCAATAAATAAGATTGACCCGATGAAAAACGTAGATAAAAATCGTATCATAGGTAGGTTTTATATTTAGAAACATCTGCGCTATCAGACAATTGAAACGAAATTTCAGTCTGTGGGTTTCAAAAGTGTTTATTCCTGAAAAATAGTAGCCTGAAAAAGGATGGGTAAAAAACTAAAAATGCCGGATTTCTCCGACAACCTGAGAATTGCTTTTTGCTTTTCTCTTTCGCGACAATCTGCTCTTTACTTGGCCATCACCGCTTTTATTTGTTCAAAGTTACCTTTGATTTTCTGTCTGCAAAAATAGTTTATTCTTTTAGGCAGAATCCATTTCCAGCCTTAATAAATCATTAATATTGGAGATTGACCTTTTGGCTTTTAAAAGCCGTTGAATAAACTAGTTTTCCTTCAGTTGACTATACCACCAGAATAAAATTCCCGGAACAAACAATGGCAAAGCAAAATAGAAAAAAGCAATGGTGCCGCCCCTATCGGGACTGTAAAACCGGTTAAGTCCATAAATGATAGCGGCAATCATGAGGGCATACCCTCCCTCTTTTTCACGGAACCAGGCAAAAATCCATGCAAATACCGAAAACAGGAACAATAGCAAAGATGAACGCAATCCAGCGGGTATACGATCTTTGAGATCAGGCACACCATCGTCAAAAATGTTTACGGCAATAAAAATCAGGCCTGCCCCTCCGAGGAGACGGGCAAGCCATTTAATAATTTGTTTTTTCATCCGAATTTATTTAAGCCATCTGTCGAGCCAGTCGAAAAATGCACGTTGCCATAAAATACCGTTTTGAGGTTGAAGTACCCAATGGTTCTCGTCAGGGAAATATAGAAATTCTGCAGGAACATCACGTAAGATAGCTGCATTAAAAGCAGTCATTCCCTGGGTGAAAACAACCCTGTAATCGAGCTGACCATGAATGATCAGTATGGGTGTATCCCAATTCTGAACAAGCTTATGAGGTGAATGTTTATAAACTTCCTGAGCCACCTTATTATCTTTCTCCCAGAAAGGCCCTCCTTTGTCCCAGTTTTCGAACCACATCTCTTCAGTTTCGAGGTATTGCGCTTCTTCATTAAAGATCCCGTCATGCGCAATAAAAGCTTTGAAACGTCCATTGTGAATTCCGGCAAGGTAATAAACAGCATATCCTCCGGCACTTGCGCCAACAGCTCCCAGCCTGTCTTCATCAATATAAGGCTCTTTGGCCATTTCATCAATGGCTGTCAGGTAATCCTGCATGCTTTTACCATGATAATCACCACTGATTTGCTCCTGCCAGGCCTGACCAAAACCAGAAACTCCTCTCCGGTTGGGTGCTACAATAATGTAGTCGTTGGCAGCCATGATCTGGTAGTTCCAGCGATAATGGAAATTTTGACTCAACGGACCCTGTGGCCCGCCTTTACAATATAATAAAGCAGGATATTTTTTTGCAGGATCGAAATGAGGAGGATAAATTATAAGTGTTAGCATGTCCTCGCCATCAAATGTCTTCATCCACCTTTCTTCAACCTTGCCCATGGTTAACCGGTCGAGCAGTTCGTTATTGGTAAAAGTAAGCTGTGTGGGTTCTCCGGAGACAGGGTTAACCGAAAATAACTCAGTCGGCATCGAGATTGAGTTTCTGGCTGCAATTAATACATCACCTGCCTCACCTGCACTTTTATAATCATACATGCCTTCTGTAAGTTTTGTGATCTTTTTTGTTTCAAGATCGTAGCGGTAGATATGAAACCTGCTGTGCCAGTCGCTGGTGAAATAAATTGATTTGCTATCGGCCGACCATGAAAGGCTCCCTGCATTTTGATCAAATCCTTTTGTTGCATAAATTTTTTCACCGGTATTCATATTCATGATAAAAAGCCGGTTCTGATCAGATTCATAACCATCGCGTTCCATGCTTTCCCAGGCAATATAATTTCCATCCGGAGAGAATAGGGGTGCCACATCAAAACCCATCATGCCCTGAGTCATATTCGATGTTTCACCGGTTTCGGTTTGATAGAGGTAAATGTCTGAATTAGTAGAAAGTGTGGCTGCTTTGCCGGTCAGTTTTTTGCAGGTATAGGCAATCGTTTTTCCATCGGCGCTCCAGTCGACCTGTTCGATGCCTCCAAATGGTTTTAAGGGGGCCTGATACGGTTCACCCTTCATGATATCGGTATGATTGGATAAACCGTTTCCATCAAAATCGGCATAAAATACATGGCTGTATGTTTCAACCCAATGATCCCAGTGTCTGTACATCAGGTCGTCGAACAATTTCCCGGAGGCATCGGGTAATCCTTTATACAAATATTCGAATTTGTTTTCAATAGGAACTTCTCTGGTATACAGGATTTTTGATTGATCAGGGGCATATTTAAATCCGGTAATGCCTCCATCGATTTGTGAGATTTGCTTTCGGCCGGAACCATCAGGATTCATTTCCCAAAACTGAACCGACCCGCTTTCGGAGCATAAAAATCCTATTTTTTTGCCGTCGGGTCTCCAAATTTCATTGAATTCGCTTTTGGCTGATCGGGTAATCTGTTTGGGTTCCCCTCCTGCGATATCGATGGTATAAAGTTCACGGTTTCCTTTGTTTTGTTCAATAGAATAATAGGAAACACCGTACAGCACTGTTTTGCCATCGGGTGATATTTCATGTCCACCAACCCGCCCGAATGCCCATAATATTTCTGGTGTCATCCGATCACTTTCTGGCTGAAGGTCAGGTTTGCCTATGATTTCAGCGGTATTATCCTGTTTTTCTTCCTGCGTTTTTTTCTTTGGCTCGCAAGAAACCATGATCGCCGCGGCAAGGGCAATCCATAAAATCGGAGAAATTTTTTTCATTTTGTCAAATACTATTTAATAGTGGAATAATCATTTGCTGCTAAATTAATAAAAATAGCAGGCCGTTTGCTTTTCATAAAAAGAAAGAAAATTTGAAGAAAAGGGTGGGTTATGGTAACCTTTTTCTCAAAATCCCTTAAAAAGCCTTGTTTTCAATCGTGCTGATCATTCATTCAACAGAAGGTTGGAAGCGAAAATTGAGGTAGTGAAACCTTATCAGTATGGGCAAGTATAAACCATCAGTTTTTATGAATTCAACAACAAAAGAGATTTTGAGAGTTAAACCAATGAAAAAGAAAATGAAAGTTCTTAATGCACTGATCACCTTAGCAATTCTTTCTTTACTGACTTATTCGACAGCGAATGCTGCAAACGACGAAGATGAAAAATACAACAAGGGTATAACTGTTTCCCCTTCTCATATGAATTTCAATGTCGACATTGGAAAAATGGAATCCAAAACCCTGAAAATTTCAAATTATACCGGAAAGAAACACACTTTCAAGATCAACTACCAGGATTTCGATATCAGTGAAGATGGCAACAGTTCTTTTTTGGATGCCGGAACGAGCGAATATAGTTTATCGAAATTTATCAGCATTGCTCCCACTTTCGTGGAAATTGAGCCGGGTTCGGCTGCAGAAGTTGAGGTAACTGTAAATGTTAGTGGCGATGATGCGGCTGCAAAAGCTGCCTGGGGTGTGATACTCGTGGAGCAGATGGAAGAAAAGAAAGTACTGGATCCCGGAAACGAATCGGGAAATACCGTTGCTTTTGGTATAACTCCAACCTTCGCATTTGGTGTTTGGTTGTACCAAAATCCTCCGAATGTTGAAAACATGAATGTCGATATTACCAATTTTATGATGGATAGCAGAGATTCAACCAACTACCTGTTGCTTAGCGTAGAAAATCAGGGCGACGGGATTTCGTTTTGCAACGCATATGTAGAAGTAACCCATTTGTCGAGCGGGGAACAAAATATCCTCGATGGAAAAAGATACACCATTCTACCGCGCTACAACCGCACTTTTGTTTTTGAGCTTCCCGCCGATATTAAAAAAGGGAAATATTCGGCAGTAGGGGTGCTCGATTATAAAAGTGATGAAGAGCTTGTGGCGGCCGAACTCGAGTTTACCATTGAATGATGGTAAAATCTTCCTGAACCATACCACCATTTGAGTCATACCAGTCAATATATTATTATAAAAATTAAAAAAACAGGTAATTCATTCTAAGTATAACCCAAAAACTAAGGAAAGGAGGTCAACAAAAAAGCGCAAAATATTCAATCGAGAATTTACCCATTTTTAATAAACATTTTATTTCAAACACTTTAATTAATTCTTTATTCATTTAAAAGTAAAACTATGAAACGCAGAATTTTAATGTTAGTTGTAATCGGCATGGTGTTCGGATTACAAGGTGTCTTTGCCCAGTTGCAGGATGAAAAATCCGTAACTGTGACCATGGATTTGCAACCTATCCTTCAACTGGATATGGAAACTGCAGACCAGATTGAATTCGTGTTTGATGATATCAAGGATTATTATGCCGGTATCACCAAATACGGAGCTACTATTCTTAAAGTGAGCTCAACTGTAAGTTGGGACTTATATGCAGTTGGTCGTTCAAACGGAACTACGGGTGCTGAATTCTGGGATCAGGTAATTGACTATGGTTCAGGATCAGGTACCAATTCTATTAACGAACTTCCATTAAGTGCAGTTGAATTGCATCAATCACAGCCTAATAATGGTGCTGCTGGTGCTGGTATTACTGCTACTTATATCGACTATTCAACTCCGTTCCCTGCATCAAACGTACATAATGGAGCTAACAGTCTTTACGTGAACAACGGAACCTTAACTCCTCCTACAGTTGCCGACAAATACATTGCCGGTCACTCAGGAACTACTGCTCTTGGAGACGATGCCATGACAGGTGGTTCATACCTGACTGCAGGTGGATATACCAGTGATTACTATTATGTAATCGACTACAGGTTGTTACCTGGTCTGCCAGCTATTTTCCCGAATGCTTTCGACGCTGATGCTGCAACAGCAGAAGACCTCGTAACTGCAAACGGTGCTGACAGCTATGCAGAACCTGGTGTGTATACCATGTATGTTCAATATGTTCTTGTAGAAGATCAATAAAAACAAATGCCGGGGTACTCAGGTGCCCCACTTTTAATTTTTTAAAACTTAAAAAAGAATTATAATGCGTAAAATATTATTAATGGCCGTTATCGGCTTGTTCGGACTTCAAGGTGTTTTCGCCCAGTTGCAGGATGAAAAATCAGTAACTGTTACCATGGATCTGCAACCCATCCTCCAGCTTGATATGGAAACTGCAGACCAGATTGAATTCGTGTTTGATGATATCAAAGATTATTATGCCGGTATCACCAAGTACGGAGCTACTATTCTTAAAGTGAGTTCAACTGTAAGTTGGGACTTATATGCAGTTGGTCGTTCAAACGGAACTACCGGTGCTGAATTCTGGGATCAGGTAATTGACTATGGCTCAGGATCAGGAACCAATTCAATTGCTGAACTTCCTTTGAGTGCTGTTGAATTGCACCAGTCACAGCCCAACAATGGTGCTGCTGTTGCAACCGGAACTTATATTGATTATTCAACTCCGTTCCCGGCATCCAATGTTCACAATGGTGCCAACAGTTTATATGTAAACAATGGTACGCTTACTCCTCCTGCTATTACTGACAAATATATTGCAGGACATTCAGGTACTACTGCGCTTGGTGATGATGCCATGACAGGTGGTTCATACCTGACTGCAGGTGGATATACCAGCGATTACTATTATGTAATCGACTACAGGTTGTTACCTGGTCTGCCAGCTATTTTCCCGAATGCTTTCGACGCTGACGCCGTTTTGGCCGAAGACCTCGTTACTGCTAACGGACCTGATAGCTATGCTGAACCTGGTGTATATACCATGTACGTTCAGTATGTACTGGTTGAGGACCAATAAAAATCCAACCGGGGTGATGTAATTTTTACGTCGCTCCGGTTTATAACTTAATTTATCTGTCTGTAAAACAAGAGGCTAATCACTAATTCACCTAAAGAATTTCAAAAACAATGAGTACTGTTCACAATTTCAGACAAACCCGTTACAACGAATCCAATCAGGAAGAAAATATCCATGAAGTGGACTTTTCGGAAAACTGGTTAAGTGTCTGGCTTCTTATACAGATGAATGATGACGATGCTTCGAATACTTTACAGACAGATAATCTTTCAGAATAATATATGCGGGAAAAGAAAACATATTTTGTTGTAATTGTAGCGCTGTTTGCTTTACTAAGTGCATGGCAAAGTTCAGGTCAGATTGTATGCGCCGATGTAGAGATCGTTTCCGATCCGGGCGACCGCGCCGATTTTGTTTTCGACTCCTTCAGTAAATATCTCTCAGGAATAACTTTCCATGGAATAGCCAACGTCAATGTGAAAGTTGACGACCAATTACCAGCCAACCCCAACTGCAAATGGATGCTTTTGATGACGGTAGAAAATAATCCCTCGGGTGGCACAGCCGCCGACGAATGGGAAACTCTAGCAACATATGGGACCGGTACGACCAGTCCCCCTAAAATCGACATTCTGGACGTAAGAATTACCAATGCCTGTTCAACTTCTCCGGTCGACGGAGTTTACCAAAACTTTAACCTTGCAGGCGATATTATCGAAATAATAGAAAACACAGGTATCAGGATCAATGCCGGTTCATGCACCACCAATGTGAATGGCCCGGGTAGTTATTTAACCAATTATGATGAATTTCATTTCCAGATCGATTTCAGGATTACACCAGGATTTACATACAATCCCGGGATTTACCAGCTTCAGGTAAAATTCGAACTTGCAGAAGTTCCTTAAAGAGAATTAATGATTAAAAGATCAAAACATAAACTGTTAAAAACATATATCGGAATAATATTACTTGGACTGTTTACCCTTCAATCATTTGCTCAGGAAACAAACATTTATTCCCAGGTGAGTATTTCCGACGCACTCGATCTCTCCTTTGCCAGGAAAGAGATATCGATCGAAAAAGGACAGTTGATCTCAAATGTTTTGAGGATCATCAATACCAGTTCTGATTCAGTTCAGTTTTATGTTACCCTCAATTATCCCCCGCAATGGAGAACCCTCTTTAATCCAGGCAGACTCTACACCGTTTCAGGTGGTGATTCGGTTTTTGTTCCGGTCCGTATTATCCCCGGTACCCTGATGATCGGCGACACAAAGTATTTCATCAATGCTTACATCGAAGATAGCCGGCACCGGCAGGTGGCCGCCGAATATTTCTTCGCGTCTACCGAAAAGGTGAGTAGCTGGGAAATGACGGTCAATCCCAATTCAAGAATATACATGAAGAATAACAGCAGTATCGCCAGGTTTAATGTCGGTCTGCTCAATACCGGTAACGAAAGCCAGGAGATACTTCTCACATCTGCCACAGCCAGCAGCAATGTGATTTTGATGGACTCGGCAGGCAACGCCGTCCAGTTCCACAAACAGGATGTAAGCCTGAAACCCCGTGAGGATACCAGTTTTCATTATAAAGTGAAGTTTGCTGAAGCCGAAAGAAACTTTAAAGTGGTCGACATTGAAAATTACAGACCAACCGATATCGACGATGAGAAACAATTCAGTGTGTTTTTCCATTCAGAAGAACCACGGCGTGCAAAATACTCCAATGCTTCCCGAAGTTCAAAAATAGATTTCATTAAATTAAGCAACCGGAAAAAGGCAAATCCTTATGGTAGCGAAGTAATACCGCTTTCGGCCTATTTCAGGGTGTCGAACCTTTTAGAAGATGTGGTTTTTTCAAGTTTGCATCTCCGCGGACAAAAATTCCTCAACAACGGCGGATACCTTGTTTATAACAGCAGTTTCTATTTCTCCAGTATCGATAATTTTTATGGTGAAAATTATGTACGCAATATTCCCTGGTATATCGGCTATTTCGATGCCAGGAAAAATCTGCAGCTGGGTTATGTAAATGGCGGTGCAATTGGTGTACAAAGCAGCGGTAAAGGGATCAAAGGCGAAATAGAATTCATACCCAAACATTGGGCAGGTGCCTTTTATGTAAGAACACCTTACTTTTTTGGAAATGACCGGCTGAGTTCTTATGGTTTCCACCACCGGTATGAGGGCGATAAACTGAACACCCTTACCCAATACGCACATAGTCATCATAAATTTGCCAAACTTATCACTGATGTGCTTTCATTCTCTCCCCGTGTGAGAGTGGCTAAAAAACATAACATCAATTTTATTCTTTCGTTGAGCAACAGGCAAAACTATATGGATCCTGACAGCAATTATTCAAAACAGGGTTATATGGTGGGTGCCGGTTATACCTCCTCATTTTTCGAAAGCAGATGGCGCTTCAATATCCGGGGGACCTACACTTCCAAAGGCTTTGGTGCATACGGTTACCAACGGTTTTATATCAACCAGCGTTCACGCATTCGCGTTGCCGAACATCTCGAAATGTCGGTGAACAACAACTACAACGAATACATTTACGACACTGATTATTACAATTATATCCCCGGTCTCAGCAGAAATTATTATTTCTTTAACTCGGTAAACTTTTATTCGGGTAAATATCTCAGAGCAGCGCAGCCGGGATTGTTTTATGACATTCGCAACCATTACGGATACAATTTCCACTTCCGTGGGATGAACCTGTCATTTAATAAATACGACATCACTAAAAATATGCAGGCTTCACTTATCTCGCATATCGGACTCGCCCGAATCATTAACGATCCGATTGAAAGCAAGGAACATTTCGTATTGAAGCTGAGCTCGATGATCCGTTACAGAAACGTTAGTTTAACAGGTTTCTACAATTACGGACCACTTTCACCGGCTATGGTCGAAGTAAAACAGCAAACAGGTATTGTGCCTCAAACTGTGCGTGGTTCATTCATGCATACCTACCTTTTCAAAAACCGTCATGTGGTACTACAGTCGAGGCTTAGTTACCTTTATACCAACGTTTCGAACCATCACTCACTGAATGTCAGTCCTGAATTGTTTTATTACACCAACAGCGGTTGGCGATTTAGCATCAATCCCACCTATACTTTCTATACATCTAAGATCAGAACAAATTATTATGAAATACCTTCATATCTGACAAACCGCGATTACGAATTCAGACGCACAACAAGTGATAACTTCCAGGTGAGTCTCAGCATTAAAAAAGATTTTGGTATCCCGATACCGGGTACTTTTAAAAATTACAGCGATCTTAATTTTACCGCTTTTTACGATCTGAACGGGAATAAGATCCAGGATGATAACGAACTCGGAATCGAAAACGTAGTGATCAAAGTTGGAAACTGGACAGTGATAACCGATGCAGAAGGAAATGCCATGATTGGCAATGCCGATCCCGGTAATTTTGATTACAACGCCTTTTCGCTGGTCGACCTGAAAGGTTGGTTCCCCCTTATTACTGATTCACTGGCTGTTTTCAAGGACGAAGAAGTTGCCATTCCATTTGTAAAGGGTGTAAAGATTTATGGATCTGTTTATATCGATCGTGAAGAAGCATCAGCCATGGATGACAAACAGATCGATATCGGTGGCATTAAGATCTCAGCCTATAACGGCTCAGCACACCATACGCTGACCGGTTATGACGGAAGCTTCGAGTTTTATTTGCCTTTCGGTGAATATACCCTTTCATTGGATGAAACCGTGCTCAACGGACGATATTACCTCGTGAAAAACAACTATCAACTCGACCTTACCAAAGAGGTTGAAAACATGTTCATCACCTTCCATATCATCGAAAAGAAAAGGAAGATCAGGGTGAAAAAGTTTGGAACCGGAGATAACTAAAATGTGGTTTTGCATTCAGTTTTAACCCTGCTCCATTTCTTACACAAACCTTCTTTTAATTTTCCTGTTCTCTTTTAAGGTTGCATTTGGATATACCTGAAGGATAGATATAGGGTTGCCCCGATGTTAATTAGTACATCAATTGCAAGAAGGGGAATCTGGTTACCACCTCCACTTCTTCTAAAAAATGTAACTTTATCGGAATAATTGTAACGAACAGGAAAAACGAGCACAATGCTACATACATCTTACATTGAGATCAATAAAAATGCACTTAACAACAATATTCAAAATATCAGGGAAAAGGCAGGTGAGGGAGTCCGTTATTCGATGGTGATCAAGGCCAATGCTTACGGGCACGGCATCGAAACCATTTTGCCCCTGATCGAAGAATGCGGCGTGGACCACTATTCGGTTTTCAGTGTGGCAGAAGCTATGCGGGCTTTTGAAGTGAAAAAGGAATCCTGCGATATCATGATCATGGGGTTCATCGATGATGAATACCTGGAATGGGTGATTGAAAAAGAAATCTCGTTTTTTGTCTTTACGCTTTACCGCCTTCGAAAAGTTGTTGAAGTGGCAAAAAAAATTAACAAACCGGCCCGTATTCACATCGAACTTGAAACCGGACTGCACCGGACGGGTTTTACTCAGGATTTGCTGGAAGAGGTGGTTTCTGTCGTTAAAAAGGAATCGAAGCATCTCAGGATCGAAGGGATTTGCTCACACCTTGCAGGCGCCGAAACCATTGTAAACTACACCCGGATTGTTGAACAGATAGTAACTTTTGGGAATTTATGCGATTGGTTCAAAAGTGAGGGCATCGAACCGACCTATCGCCATTTGGCTTGCTCGGCGGGGGTTTTGAACTATCCCGATTCCATTTTCGATATGGTGAGGGTGGGGATCTCCAATTACGGATTTTGGCCAAGCAACGAATCTAAAATGATGCACTTGAAAAACAAAGAATTTTCGGAAGATCCGCTGGAAAGGGTACTTTCATGGAAAAGCATGATCCTGAGTCTGAACACGGTGCCGGAAGGAAATTACGTTAGCTACGGACAAAGTTACCTGACAAACCGCAAAAGCCGGATTGCGACAGTTCCGGTCGGTTATGGTTATGGATTCAGCCGGACGTTAAGTAACAACGGACATGTGTTGGTGGATGGCAGACGAGTACCGGTGGTAGGCAATGTGAATATGAACATGGTGGTGATCGATGTTACCGATGCCGACCATATAAACATAGGCGATGAGGTGGTTTTGATCGGTGAACAGAACGGACGCACGATCTCTGTCAATTCATTCAGCGACATGAACAACAGCATGAATTATGAGCTGCTCACCCGGCTGCCGGAGCATATTCCGAGAAAAGTGATCGGGTAAAAGTAGTGGCCTGTTTTCTCTTCGGGGGTTGAAATTGTTATTTCTTTTCTATGAAGGTATTATTTGTTTGGGTATAATTAACCTCAATATTATGTCTCTCGGTATGCTTTGAAAAAAACCACTGGATTTATATTTTGGGTGAAACGATCTATGAATTACCTTCTGAAGAAAATCAAACTTCTTTCTCCCAATTTTGTTAAAATTCAAACTTTAAAGATTGAGCTGATTGGATTTCAATTAATATTCACCGTAAATTTAACCCTGGATACATCCATCAACTCAATTTTATAAAAATATACTACCATGAAACTGCTCATTTCTTCGCCAATGTTGATGTTATTGATGTTAACCGTCGTTACATCCCGTTCTCAGGTCGGCCAGCAGGAGATTAAAATTTGTGTGATCAGCGATGTCCATTATTTCGATACATCGCTATTGATCAATGATGGAACGGCCTTCCAGAACTACCTTACATACGACCGCAAACTGTTAAAAGAAAGTTATGCCATCACACAATCAGCCATTGACTCCATTATTGCCGAACAACCCGACCTGGTTCTTGTATCGGGTGATATTACGAAGGACGGTGAACTGGTATGCCATCAGAAAATGGCTGCATATTTTGAAGAAATTGAAATGAACGGTGCACAGGTTTTGGTCTGTCCGGGAAACCACGATATCAATAATCCGCACGCTCAAGCCTTTGATGGCGATATAACATACCCCGTGCCTTCTGTTGATGCCGCCGGATTTGCCTCTGTTTATGCCGGCTTCGGTTATGATGAAGCGATCCTGCGGGATACGGCTTCACTGAGTTTTGTGGCAGAGCCCATTCCCGGATTGCAGATCCTTTCGATGGACGTTTGTCGTTACGATTCCAATTACATCAACAACTATCCGCAAACCGACGGCGGTTTTAAACCCCAGGTATTCGAATGGGTGAAGGACCGCGTGATCGACGCCAACAGCAGCGGCAAGATCATCATCGGGATGCAGCATCATAACCTGATTGAACACTTCACCAATCAGAAACAGGTTTTCACACAATATGTGATCGACGACTGGGATAATATCTCAACAGAACTGGCCGACCTGGGCATAAAAGTGGTTTTTACAGGACATTTTCATGCGCAGGATGTCGTGAGCAAGACCACTGCAGCAGGCAATACGATCTATGATGTTGAAACCGGCTCGCTGGTCACCTGGCCCTGTCCGTTCCGGGTCATGACCATCCACACAGATGGAACCGCTTCTTTTAGCGGCAAACGGGTTGAAGAAATTGATTTCGATACCGGATCGATGACTTTTCAGCAATATGCTAAAAATTCGCTGGAGGAGGGATTGCCTGAGTCGATCATTTATTTATTGACCAGTCCACCCTATAACATCGACCAGGGAACGGCTGAATTTGTCGAACCCGGTTTCACTGAATCGATCATCGCACATTATGAAGGAAACGAAGGAAGCCCATCATTCAGCACCAACTTTATCATTTTTTCGCTATATCTTTCCGGTTATGGATACATCGCCGAAGGGATGGAGAGCATTTGGGACGACCTGTCTCCTGATGACTGGAACTTTACCGTCGATTTAAATCCGGAAGCTGATCCATTATTCCTGAACATAACGGTTTTGATTGAAGGTGCATATCAGGATGGCCAAATGTCAACAGCCTTAAATCCGGCTTATATACCATTGGATCAACCGTATGTCGGTTCACCGTGGAATTATACAGGTTTTCAAACGACCGGCCTGGCCCCGGATCCGGATGTAGTGGATTGGGTTTTAGTGGAAATTCATGATGCAACTGATGCCACTTCCGTTTCAGAAAATACATTGGTTGGACGACAGGTGGGCTGGTTGCTGGATAGTGGAAAGGTAACTGCGCTGGATGGTGTTTCAAATCTATTGTTTTATCAAGAGATACAGCAGCAACTTTTTGTGGTGGTGCGTCACAGGAATCACCTGGCCATTCTTTCTGCTGACCCGCTTTTGGAATCAGGTGGAATTTATAGCTATAATTTCACAATTGGTTCGGAAACAGCTTTTGGAGGAACTATCGCACAAACAGAGGTGGAAACAAACAAATGGGCCATGATTGCCGGGGATGCGGATGCGGACGGGATCATTACGCAAAATGATAAAATCAATTTTTGGTCAATCCTGGCCGGCAAATCGGGTTACCAGAACACGGATTTAAATTTAGACGGACAATT
>JAGQVF010000367.1 GCA_020438135.1 Bacteroidales bacterium
TTGGCGCAAATTAGCGGTTAAACATTACAGCGGTTAAACATATGTCGGAACTGATTTTCAAAAAGGAATCCTATGAGATTGTTGGTGCATGCATGGATGTACACAATGAACTTGGGCCTGGATTTCTTGAGTCGGTCTACCAGGCTGCATTGGTAAGAGAATTCCTTGAACGGAACATTCCATTTGCTGAACAGTGGGGAATTGATGTATTTTATAAAGGAGTAAAACTCGATAAAAAATTCTTTGCTGATTTTATCTGTTTTGGAGAAATCATAATTGAGATCAAAGCAATGGAAGGATTTGTTGCTGAGCATGAAGCACAATTGATCAACTATCTGAAAGCAACACAAAAACCATTGGGGCTTCTGGTAAACTTCGGTGCTGAGAAATTGCAATACAGGCGATTTGCTAATACAAGATAATTTCACGCGAATGTCCGCGAATATTTTTTTCTCTGTGGTTCTTTGTGAAATCTTTGTGGCCCTCTATGAAACAGCTTCTTCCTGAATTTGATTTGAGGACAAGATAATTTCACGCCAATTTTCGCGAATATCAGCGTGTCATTAGCGTCCATTAGCGGTAAAATCATAAAAATGCTCCTCTTCGAAATAAACCATCCCGCCCACATTCACCTCTTCCGTAATCTATCCAATAGTTTGCTGGAGAAAGGGATCCCTTCGGTGTTCCTGATCAAGTCGGACACGGTGACCGAACGCCTGGCTGATCAGTATGATCTCCCGGTAATACGAATGGGTCGAAAAGGAAAGGGTTTATTCCAGAAATACCTGTTCCAGTTGTTTTATCTGCTGAAAACCATCTGGATCGTCAGGAAATATAAGATCGAACTGGGACTGGGTGTATCGATGAATCTTCCAATGGTATCGAAGTTCACAAAGATGAAAAGCATCGGTTTTGACGACGACGACATGAAGGCGACACCGGTCTTTGCAAAATATGCCAACCGCGCATCGGTCATGATGACCCCTTCGGCCCTCGCTTTTGAGAACAGGGGTGAGCACCACATTGCCTATCCGGGATATCATGAATTGGCTTACCTCCATCCGAATCGATTTACACCCGATGAGCAGGTGCTGGAAATGCTCGGAGTAAGCAGGGAGGAAACCTGGTTCATCGTGCGGTTTAATGCCTTTACAGCCCATCACGACAGCGGGGAATCGGGGATGAGTTTCGAACAGAAAAAACAGGTGGTGGAAAAGCTTAAAGAGAAAGGAAAGGTATTTATTTCCGCTGAAGGAGAGATTGATCCTGCGTTCAAAAACGATCTGCTTCCCGACCATCCCGAGCTGATACACAGCATCCTGGCTTTTACTACCCTATATGTTGGAGAAAGTCAAACCATGACCTCCGAGGCGGCCGTGCTGGGGACTCCGGCACTGAAATGCAACACCTTTGCCGGTCGGTTATCCATTCCGAATGAACTGGAAAATGATTACGGACTGTGTTATTCTTACCTCCCTGTGGATTTTGGGAAGATGATGGAGAAGATAGAAGAGCTACTTGCCAGGCCCAATCTGAAAGGAGAATGGCACAAGCGTCGGGAAAAGATGCTGGCAGATAAGATTGATGTAACGGCGTTCCTGGGGTGGTTTGTTGAGGGATACCCGAAAAGTGTTCAGGAGGTTAAGAACAACAAGAACATTTTTAATCATTTTAGATGATTTCACGCGAATGCCCGCGAATGATATTTTATGCTAA
>JAGQVF010000368.1 GCA_020438135.1 Bacteroidales bacterium
AACGGCGACTTTGTTGACCTGGAAGATTTTATACGGCGGGTGCCCATCGGGATTGAGCAACTCATTATTTTGATAAAGATTGAAGCCTTCCGTTTTACCGGGAGCACCAAACAGGAGTTATTATGGGAATCGCACATGTTTCTGAGCAAAGAGAAGAAGTCGCTGCAGAATGCGCTGTTTTACTCCAAACCGAAGACCTTCACGCTTCCCCAACTCGAAACCAGCCTGATCGAAAATGCCTACGACGAGATCGAGCTGATCGGTTTCCCGGTAACGATGACCCATTTTGATATGCTAAAAACTTCCTTTCGCGGTGAGATTCTGGCGAAAGATATGATCCGGCATGTCGGCAGAAAAGTAAGAATGGTCGGTAACCTCGTTACGATCAAATACGTGAAAACCGTGAAAAAGGAGTGGATGCACTTCGGAACCTTCCTGGATGCGACGGGGGAGTTTTTCGATACAGTCCATTTTCCGAAATCGCTTCAGAATTATCCTTTCAAAGGGAAAGGGGTTTACCTGATTCTGGGAGAAGTTACAGAAGAGTTTGAATTCCCGAGCCTATCGGTGGAGAAACTGGCGAAGCTGCCGTTGAAGGGGGATCCGCGGGAGGAGTAAGTCAGTTGGCAGTTTGAAGTAGGCAATGAGGGGCTTCGTTTTGTTATTTCTTCGACTTCAAAATTTTTGCAAAAAAGCATTACCGCAAAAGACAGATCGCGGAAAGAGTGAAACCAATTTGAACGTCATTCAACTCTGCTTTCGCCTGAACAGATTTAGCAACTTTTCCCTATTTTTGCCTACTCTAAAATAATCTTAAATACAATAGCCGATTCATGAACTACATTTGCTTTTCGCCCAATTTCCCTCCCAATTATTTCCGTTTTGCAGTAGCCCTTAAAAATAGTGGGGTGAATGTGCTTGCCATAGGTGATGCACCTTACGATCACCTGCATCCAGATTTGCATTGGGCATTCACGGAGTATTACAAAGTTGATGACCTGCATCGGTTCGATCAGCTCGAAATGGCCATGAATCACCTGATTCGGAAACATGGAGAAATAGCAGGGATTGATTCGCACAATGAATATTGGCTGGAAACAGAAGCTCGCATTAGGACCAAATTTCATATTGAAGGGTTGAAAAACCGCGATATGGCTAAAATCCGTAAAAAATCGGAAATGAAAAAGCTGTTCCAAAAAGCAGGGCTCAATGTTGCAAAAGGTACTATTGTTAAATCGGTCGGTACGGCTAATAAATTTATCGAAAAACAGGGTTATCCCGTTATTGCAAAGCCTGATATGGGGGTCGGCGCTGCCGATACTTACAAGATTAAAAATGATAAGGAACTGAAAGCTTTTTTCAGCGATAAACCCGATCTGGATTATATCATGGAGGAATTCATTCACGGAGATATTTATTCCTTTGATGGACTGGTCGATAAATCCGGGAAAATTGTGTTTTACACTGCACTTAAAAATCAAAAAGGTGTGATGGATGTGGTACATGAAGATGCACACACCTATTACTATACCTTGCGGGAGATACCGGAAGAGCTAATAGAGTCAGGACTAAAAACCCTGAACGCATTTAACCTGAAAGGCAGGTTTTTTCATTTCGAATATTTCCGCGAACAAAAAACCGGCCGATGGGTGGCGCTTGAAGTGAACATGCGGCCTCCGGGTGGATTCAGTACGGAGATGTTCAACTACTCGATGGATGTGGATGTTTATGCTGCCTGGGCGGCAATGGTTTCAGGAAGAAAGCCTGAAATGCATTTTACCCGTAAATATCATGTTTGTTTTGTCAGCAGGAAGTGGAAATACCCGTATCGATACAGTCATGAGGAATTAATGTCGATGTTTGGCGAACATATCGTTTTTTACCATCATGTTGAAGAGGTACTGTCGCGTGCGATGGGAAATTTTTGTTATCTTATAAGAAGTGAAAACCTGGATCGGATCTTTGAGATTCAAAAGGCGATTCACAAAATTAATTGATCAAACTATACATGAATATCGAATATCACAAATGGTACAGCCCCAACCTGGAGCGCACCATGGAGTTAAAACTATACGGCCACGGTGGCAAACCTTTCATCCTGTTTCCTACGCAGGGCGGAAGGTTTTTCCAGGCCGAAGATGAAGGGATGATGGAAGCTGTTGGTCATTTCATCGAATCGGGTAAAACTTGTTTCTATGCGGTCGATAGCGTCGATTACGAAGCATGGTCTGATTTTAACAAACATCCACGCGATCGTGGGATCAGGCACAATCAATACGAAAAATATATCCTTGAAGAAGTTCTGCCGTTTATTGCAGACAGACCAGGAGGAAAAAATAAATCCGGTCTCACAGGTTTTAGCATGGGTGGATATCATGCGGGGAATTTCTTTTTCAAACACCCGCAATTGTTTGATACAGTTATCGCCATCAGCGGGTTTTATGACCTGAAGCTTTTGGTTGGTAATTATTCGGATGAACAGGTGTATTACAATTCGCCGGTTTGTTTTCTTAAAAACCTCGATGATGAAACCATTCTAAAGGATATCAGAAATGCGAAGATCGTGATCTGTTCGGGACAGGGTGCCTGGGAGGAAGACATGCTTGAAAGCTCCCTTGAACTGAAACATATTCTTGAAGAAAAATCCATTCCCGCCTGGATCGATATCTGGGGACACGACGTAAACCACGACTGGCCCTGGTGGCGGAAAATGTTGCCTTATTTTTTGGAGAAACTTAATATTTAACGAACGACCTCTTTGATCCTTACCAGTTTATTTAAAAGTTCTTCCAGTAAGTCAAGGTGCAACATATTGGCCCCATCCGATCTGGCAGTTGCAGGATCGGGATGGGTTTCGATAAATAGTCCATCTGCGCCAACGGCAATACCAGCTTTCGCAATTGTTTCGATCATGCCGGGATCGCCGCCTGTAACACCCGAAGGTTGGTTCGGTTTCTGAAGCGAATGAGTGCAATCAAGTACAACAGGCACATCCAGGTTTTTCATGATCGGTATATTTCGGTAATCAACCACCAGATCCTGGTAACCGAAGGTTGTTCCCCTCTCGGTTAAAATTACTTTCGAATTACCTGATTCCTTCACCTTATCCACAGCAAACTGCATCGATTCAGCAGAAAGGAACTGTCCCTTTTTAATATTGACCCATTTGCCTGTACCGGCTGCGGCAACCAACAGATCGGTTTGCCTGCAAAGAAATGCCGGGATTTGGATGACATCCGCAAATTCACCTGCCAAAACAGCTTCTTCTGCGTTATGTACATCGGTTACAACCGGAATTTCGTATCGTTTCCCCACTGCAGCTAGTAATTCAAGGCCTTTGACGTCGCCGATCCCTGTGAAACTATCGAGCCTGGACCGATTTGCTTTTTTATAAGAAGCTTTAAAGATAAATGGAATGGCGAGTTTGTTGCAAACCGAATTGATCTTTTCAGCGATCTCAAATGGCATGTTTTCATTTTCGATCACGCAGGGACCAGCCATCAGGAAAAAGTTTCCGGATCTGCTGTTCTTAATTTTAGGAATATCGGATATTGTTGACATTTTTTACTCTTTTACAATTTCAAATGATTCAATCAACGGCTTCATAAGGCAAAGTTTATCTTTGTATTGATAAGGATCATACACAGTTGATTGAATCAAATAAATATCATTGGAATGTGTTTCTTTTACATAAACTACCAGGTTATAGGCTTTATTTTCCCCGACATGTTGTACAAATCTTAACCAAAAGCATTTAATTCCTCTGATCAGTGTTGTGCCGGTCTCTTCCACATCAATCGAATTGTCTTTCTTAAGTTGTCGTAATTCTTTCCTGTAATATTGTTCCGAATCTTCATCAGTTGAATAACCGGTGGCCGTGATCGACATTCTTTTATTCATTTCGATCGGAATACTCATAAAATTGGCTGCAACAATTGTGTACAATGTATCGGTGTAGTGTTCGCGAATATCCCAGTCATACGGTAAGCTGATCATAAATTTATTACCCGGGTCGCCTATGGTGATCATTTTTCCGAAGTCGAACCAAATGTTGCAACTATCAAAATATCCGGTGACAGGTACACCTTCTGTAAGAGGACGATCGGTTCTGCACCCGAAAAATAAAAATATAACAATCAGGCTACCGATACTGATATGCAAATGCTTATTAATAACCATATTTTTTTTGCCAGAGTAATTTTAGCCTCTTTCTGATCTCGGATTCCCGTGGATTATTCCCCGGATCATAAAATACGGAGCCACTTATCTTGTCAGGAAGAAACTCCAATTCAGTAAAATTGCCCGGAAAGTCATGGGCATATTTGTAGGCTTTACCGTACCCGATATCTTTCATTAGTTTAGTCGGCGAATTACGCAGATGGAGTGGCACCGGTTGATCGCCCTTGTCGCGCACCGCTTTTCCGGCTTTTTCAATAGCCAGGTAGGAAGCATTGCTTTTTGGGGACGAAGCCAGGTAAATGGCACATTGTGAGAGAATGATCCGGCTTTCGGGATAGCCGATCATATTGACTGCAGCAAAGGTGTTTTGTGCCAGAACAAGTGCTGTTGGATTGGCATTGCCGATATCTTCCGAAGCAAGGATCAGCATCCTACGGGCAATAAATTTGGGATCTTCTCCTGCCTCGATCATTCTGGCAAGCCAATATACCGCACCATTCGGGTCACTTCCCCGCACCGACTTAATAAATGCTGAAATAATGTCGTAGTGCATTTCCCCCGCTTTATCGTAAATTGCCAGGTTTTGCTGAATAACACGTTGTACCTTTTTATTATCGATTATGATGGTGCCGGATTTCTCCTTTTCTGCAGTTACAACCAGTTCGATAGCATTAAGGAGCTTTCTTGCATCCCCACCTGAAATTCGCA
>JAGQVF010000369.1 GCA_020438135.1 Bacteroidales bacterium
ATTCTACGCAATGTTATGATCCTGGCAGTTTTAGTTGCTTTCACTCACGCTGTGGTAGCTCAAAGCGGGATCAAAGGAGTTGTAAAAGATGCTCAATCAGGTGAAACACTGATTGGCGCAAATGTAATGATTAAAGGTACCAATCAGGGTACAACAACGGATTTGAACGGAAAGTTTAAAATGGACAAAGAACCGGGAGATTATACGATAGTAATTTCTTATACGGGTTTTGATCAAAAGTCGATGCAAGTGAAGGTTTCCGATGGTCAATATACTGACCTGGGTGCCATTTCAATCTCACCAAGCTCGGTTGAACTGGGTGCTGTTGTGGTAATCGGAAAGGGTGTGATTGACCTCGAGGAAGACAGGCAAACACCCATTGCGGTTTCAACGATTTCAGTTACCGAAATCCAAACTAAAGCTGTTGGAAACGTTGAATTCCCGGAAGTAATGAAAAATACACCCTCTGTGTATGTGTCAAATCAATCCGGAGGATTTGGCGACGCCCAAATGTTTTTAAGAGGTTTTGATCAGCGGAATACCGCGTTCCTTCTTAACGGACAACCCATCAACGGTATGGAAGATGGTAAAATGTACTGGTCGAACTGGGCCGGTATTTCTGATGTAGCAAATGCTGTTCAGGTTCAGCGGGGACTTGGTTCATCAAAATTGGCAATTTCTTCTGTTGGAGGAACTGTTAACATCGTTACCAAAGCCACCGACCTGCAAAAAGGTGGATTTGCACGTGCCATGGTAGGAAACGATACCTATCTTAAAGGTACTGTAGCCTATAACACCGGTGTAAATGAAAATGGATGGGGTTTCTCAATTATGATGGATTACTGGCAAGCCGAAAACAAATGGGCAAAAGGCACCAAAGGTCAGGGCCAGAATTACTTTGTTTCTGTTGGTAAAATTCTTGGACAACATAAATTCAATTTCCTCCTTTTGGGTTCACCGCAGTGGCATGGTCAAAATTATACCAAATCTCCGGAATTGTATGAAAAGTATGGATTAAAATATAACAATAACTGGGGAGAACTGGATGGTGATTTCTTAACCATCAGGAAAAACTACTATCACAAACCTATAATGAACTTAAACTGGGATTGGGATATTAGTTCTAAGGCTTCTTTATCAACAGTATTGTACGGATCATTCGGAAGAGGGGGTGGAACAGGTACCCTCGGAAATGGTCCCGGATACATCGATAATGGAATTGATTCGGAACCTGAAGGAGCATTTACCGTGGACGGTTTGGTTGATTGGGATTATATAGTAAACGAATACAATCCATCCATCGAGGGTGGCATCTCTTCAGGATATGATGGAACCGTCCTGAGGTCTTCGGTTAACAACCATGCATGGTATGGTCTTGTTACGAATTTCGAAATTGAGGCTACTGAAAACCTAACTGTTAATATCGGTGCTGACGTTCGCATGTACAGGGGTGATCACTTCCGCCAACTGGTCGATCTTTTGGGATTATCAGGCCGCGAAACCACACTGCTTGGAAATACCCACGTGGTTTCTAAAACCTTTGATGCCAATCCATGGGCTTCACTTTCTAATTTTGCATCTGAAGAGGACAGGGTTGACTACGATTATTCTGAAAACCTGAATTACCAGGGTGTGTTTGGACAGGCTGAATATGCAACCGAATTATTCTCGGTTTTTGTACAGGGAGCTGTTTCAAATCAATCTTATGAAAGAGAAGACAGAACAAATTTTGAAACCATAAAAACTTCTGAAAAAGTTAACAAAATCGGTTACAATATTAAAGGAGGGGCTTCTTACTCAATAACCGAAAATCAAAAGGTATTTGTAAACTCTGGTTATTACTCAAGGCAGCCATTTCTCGACAACGTCTTCCCCACCTATGGTGACTATACTCAATTGGCAGATCCCGAAGTTGATAACGAAAACATTTTCGGTATAGAAGCCGGGTACAACTATACGATTGACAATTTCTTTGTAAACGTGAATCTTTATTATACAACCTGGGAAAACAGATTCCTGGATATAAACGGAACTGACCCGGTTACTCAGGTAGAATACAGAACGTTATATACAGATATAGCTGAAAATCATCAGGGAATTGAAGTTGATGTGAGATATAAACCAACCACTACTTTTATGGTAAGGGGTTATGCTACGTATGGTGAATGGAAGTATGATGGCTCTACTCCTTTCAAAAAATACAATACTGATACCAATGAATTGATTGATGAAGGAGATGTTGATTTTTCAGGCACCATGGTAGGCCAGGCTCCTCAGGTTACAGCCGGTATTGGAATAACGGCTGATGTTTTGCCAAACAAACTGACTGTGGATGCTGATCTTAACAATTATGCCAAATTTTACGGCTATGTTGATGAAGAAGCTGCTATTGCTACTGAAGACGAAACTTATCAACCCGAAAGATTAAACGATTTTGCTTTGATTGATTTCGGAGCAACTTACAAAATTATTTTCGGAAGTGATATACTCTCTTTCAGAGCAAATATTTACAACATTCTGAACGCTGAATATGTCAGCCAACAAGATCAATATGGAATTTTATACGGTGCCGGAACCACCTGGAACTTCTCAGTGAAGTATAATTTCTAGCCGATCGAAAAAACTTTACCGGGCCTCATTGTGAAAACAATGGGGCTTTTTTAACATAATTCTGAGCCTATGCGCATTGGATATACCCTTGAGTCGAATCCATCCCATAAACATTTCTTATTCTTCTAAGAGTTGTAAGTGAGGAATTCAACTAAACAGCATGATTTGAATAAGGATCGGATTTTCATAGAGTGTATTCACCACACTATTTCATAAAACATGCAATGAT
>JAGQVF010000058.1:0-19880 GCA_020438135.1 Bacteroidales bacterium
AAAGAATTTGTAAGAGAATGGCTGATGGATCAAGGTTTTCAGGGGCAGAACGCCCAACCTGTTCCACACATGCCTGATGCTTTTGTTCAACAGGTTTCGGAGCGCTACATCGAGCTATACGAAAGCATAACTGGTGAAATATTTGTCAAATCTGATGCTGCTGATGTGATCAAACGAATAGAGACAAACATCATGGCATTTCTCGACAGCAGGTTTTAGTGTTTTCCTGTCAAGCGAATTGAAGTAGAATCATCCATTAACATCCACAATTAAAAAGATGCCCAACATCCCATTTTCACCTCCACGTATCGACCAGAAAATCATTGATGAAGTTGTGGATACCCTCAAATCAGGCTGGATTACTACAGGGCCCAAAGTCAAAAGATTTGAAGAAGAACTTACCCGGTACGGAGGACATAAATCCACCCTTTGTGTCAATTCAGGATCGGGCGGACTTGAACTCATGCTACGTTGGTTTGGCATCGGGAAAGGTGACGAAGTGATCGTGCCGGCTTACACCTATACAGCCACCGCCAATGTGGTAGTTCATTGCGGTGCTAAAGTAGTATTTGTGGATGTGGACGCCGATTTTAACATCCGGTTGGATGAAATTAAAAAAGCGATCACCGACAAAACAAAAGTGATTATTCCGGTTGATTTGGCCGGTTTTCCCTGCGATTATGAGGCCATCAACAATCTTGTTGCTTCTTCTGCAATAAAACAATATTTTACCCCAACAACAGAGGTTCAGAAAAAACTGGGCAGGATTCTTATTTTGTCGGATGCAGCGCATTCTGTTGGCGCCGTTTACAAAGGTCATCACACTGGTAGTCTCACGGACCTGACTGTATATTCATTTCACGCTGTAAAAAACCTGACGACAGCAGAAGGTGGTGCCGTTTGTTTAAATCTGCCTGCACCGTTTAATAATTCGGTCCTTTACCAGGAGTTAAAAATCAAGGCTTTACATGGTCAATCGAAGGACGCATTTTCAAAGCTGAAACCGGGTGCATGGAAATATGATGTCACGGAACCGGGCTATAAACTCAATATGACAGATATTGCAGCCGCAATGGGACTCGTTGAATTAGCCAGGTATGATGATGATATGCTGAAACGAAGGAAAGAAATATTCAGATTGTACACTTCAGCGTTTTCAAAATATGAATGGGCACAATTACCAACATTCGAAACAAAAGAAAAAAGGTCATCTTTCCATGTGTTCCTTCTTCGAATCCGCGATATTTCAGAAGAACAAAGAGATCAGATCATACATCATATTTCTGAAACAGGCGTTTCCGTGAATGTCCACTTCATTCCCATACCTATGTTATCTTTCTACCGAAACCTCGGTTATGACATTGATAAGTACCCGGTTTCGCGTGATAATTTCAATAGGGTCATTAGCCTTCCGGTCTATTATGATCTTACCGATAATCAGGTTTCTATTGTGATTGATACAGTTATAGCAGCCGTTGAAAGGGTTCTTGAAACCTGATGTAATTTGCCGGATCAGTCAATTTCAAGCAGCTCGATTTCGAAAATAAGATCTTTGCCAGCAAGTTTATGATTGGCGTCAATTACAATGGCATCATTTTTAACCTCTTTAACAGTTACATTGATCTGCTGACCATCGGGTTGCTGCGAGATCAGTTCCATCCCGACTTTAGGGTTCAGATCAGAAGGTAACTGATTGTTTTGTATCTCAAGGATCAAATCTTCCCTGACATCACCGTAAGCATTGGCCGCATCAATTTCAACTGTTTTTTTATCTTCAGGCTCCATTCCGATAACACCGTTTTCAAATCCTGGAATTAATCTTCCTGACCCCACTTCAAATTCAAGCGGTTCTCTTTCAACAGATGTATCGAATATGGTTCCATCTTTTAATTTACCGGTGTAATGTACCTTTACTTTATCACCCTTTTTCACTTTACTCATAATGTATAATTATTTGAAACCTCCGGCTACAACATCTCACAATCACAATAATCGCTGTTAGCGCTGTTAAATGACTGATAAACCATAGCAGGGAAATTACAATCAGACAAAGATTATCCGGAGATCAATGTTAATATATTTTGCAAAGGTAACAGAAATAATGAGCCACTAGGGGAAGGCAGAAATAATCAACAGTTTTAAACTGCCTATTTCTTTTTTCTTTTTCTCTTTTTCCGTGCATTGTAAACCAGCGACTGGACCCATTTCATGGTTTTAAGCATCAGCCACTTCTGGGTAATGGATTTTGCTGTATCAACAACGGAATCCACAATGTTTCGGCGAAGGTCATTCACTCCGGAAAACAATACATGCTTATGAAGGTTGACTTCATGTCTGCTTTTCTCAATCTCCAGCTTCAATTGATTCCTGTTCCGGATCTTTGGTATTTTTCGAACCTGCATGTTTGACCTATTCTTTATTTTCGTTTTCAGGTTCATCCTGATGATTGAACAATTCCGAAATCACACGAATTATGAGGTTGGTAATAAATGATTTTCGCATTGCATACACAATCAGTGTGACTATAACAAAAAACCCGGCAGATATGAGAAATCCTTCGGCAAGACTACCGTATGTATTTCCATACCAATAGCTGAACGCAAGTGTTAAAAGCAGCAGAATAAAGGCACCCGAAATCATCACAAGAATTGAAGTAATGATAAAGGTGCCTGCTTTGGCAAATTTATCCAGCATTATCAACTGAAACAACCGGATCCTAGCATTGATGTAGCTTTTCACAACATCATTCAACTCTTCCAGGTTTTCTGTTAACGACCTGTTTTTTTTCATATCAACTATGAATTATCGGGTACTAGGAAGTTGCCTTTTTGGCTGTACTTTCTGCTTTCGAAGCAGTTTGACTGGCCTTTTTTGTAGTTTCCTTAACCTCTTTTTCGAGATTACTGAATTTTTCTTTTACATCGTCCACATAACCCGACATGGTATCTTTCAGATCATCCATTTTTTCATTCACACTCGATTTTACATCTGATGCAAACTTATCGGTTTTCTTTTTAATTTTTTTCCTGGTTTTTGAGCCTTTATCAGGAGCAAAAAGAATGCCTGCCAGGGCACCTGTTGCAGCTCCGGCAATAAATCCGAGGATAATGTTTGTGCTTCTCTTTGACATATTTTAATTTTTAAATGTTAATAAATAATTTTAGAAAAACGTTTCCTATTTCCAATGATTGCCTAAAAAACCCTGCCATATTGGTTTTTAAAGAATTTCAAGTAGTTACGGCAACCCTGTTGTGGTATAAAATCACACCTTCCTTTCGATAGTGTGTAACTTATCAACAATAGTATTAGAAAACGGTTTACTTACAAAGCTACTAAAAATTAGCATATGAAAATCACATGGATTCGAATTTACTTATAAAATTCAGCATAGCATCTGGTTTTTACGGGTCAAATTTAACAGTTCAAATATTTGATCTTAAAAACCGTTAAAATAGATTCTGAAAAGAGAAAAAAAATAATATTTTTGCGCAATTGGTTTAACAAAAACATAAATACAATGGCTTTAGAGATAACCGACGCTAATTTCGATGAAATCGTAATGCAGGAAACTGAAAAACCCGTAATTGTTGACTTTTGGGCAGAATGGTGTGGCCCGTGCAGGATGGTTGGTCCGATTGTTCAGGAAATTGGTCAGGACTATGAAGGTAAAGTGGTTGTGGGCAAGCTTGATGTTGACAGCAACCCGGGTGTTTCCGTAAAGTTCGGAATTAGGAATATACCCACCATTTTGTTTTTCAAAAACGGTGAAGTAGTTGACAAACAGGTTGGAGCCGTTCCCAAACAAATCCTGGTCAACAAGCTGGAAGCACTTATGTAATTTCCGGTAACAAATAGTTTTTTCATCTTTATCCCGTTTGCAGTTTTGCAGACTGGTATATAAATTATGTCCGTGTGGATTATTCACTCGATCCCAACAAAATTCAACAGTTTGGTTCCCTTGATTTTATTGCCAAACAAGTAGTGGAAGGTTTTATTGTGGGTTTACACAAATCACCCTTTCATGGATTTTCTGTTGAATTTGCCGAACACCGTTTATATAACCCGGGTGAATCAACCAAACACATCGACTGGAAACTATACGGAAGAACCGATAAACTATTTATAAAAAGATTCGAAGAAGAAACCAACCTTCGTTGCCGGATAATCCTGGATATTTCGTCTTCTATGTATTTCCCGGTGAAGCATAAGATCAGTATTGATAATCCCAACAAAATTACATTTGCAGTGTATGGTGCCGCTGCACTGGTTTATCTGTTCAAGAAACAAAGAGACGCATTCGGGTTAAGTTTATTCACCGATCGGGTTGAGGAACATACACAGGCAAAATCAAGTGGTATTCACCAGCGATTTATTTATACTGAACTCGAAAAACTTCTTCAACCCATACCGGTTACCGAAAGGAAAAAAACTTCAGCAACCAAAGCCATTCACGAAATTGCAGAAAAAATTCACAAAAGGTCTCTGGTTGTTATTTTTAGCGATATGCTGGATTCTTCGGCATCGGCGGATGAATTGTTTTCGGCTTTGCAACATTTGAAATACAATAAACATGAAGTGATTCTTTTTCACGTGTTTGATAAAAGCAAAGAATTCGACTTTGAATTTGAGAACAGACCTTTTAAATTTATAGATTTGGAAGGGGGGCAGGAAGTTAAACTTACACCAAGTGAAGTCCGTGAAGCATATGTGAAAAGGTCAGCAGCATTTAAAAATGAGCTCAAACTTAAATGCGGTCAGTATAAAATTGAATTTATTGAAGCCGATATCAACCGGGGATTCGATCAAATCTTATTACCATATCTGCTTAAACGGGAGAAACTCTATTGATTTCGAAACCCCTGACTCCATTTTTTTTTATTTTTGACAATCAATTTCTGTATGTATGGCGCCTGATATGTTGGCATTTATCGAGATTAAATTTCTTGACATCCTCGACATTTTCCTTGTCGCCTTTCTTCTCTATGAATTGTACAATCTTTTAAAAGGAACTGTTGCCATCAATATCTTTTTCGGGATTGTTGCCTTTTACCTTTTGTGGAAATTGGTGACAGCCCTGGAGATGAAATTGCTGAGTGAAATCTTCGGTGCTTTTATCAGCGTTGGTTTTATCGCGCTAATTGTTGTTTTTCAGCCTGAGATCCGAAAATTTTTGCTGATGCTCGGAACACCCGGTTTTATGAAGTCAAGGAGAAACCGGTTTCTTTTCTGGAAATTTGATGTAAGACCCGATATCGAACCTGAAGTTGACAAGATCATCATGGCCGCCAAAAATCTGGCCGGTCATAAAACCGGGGCACTCATTATTCTGGCCAACCAAAGCGGACTGGAACAATTTGTTGAAACAGGAGAAAAGATAGACGCCAGAATAACAGAATCGCTGATCGAAAATGTTTTTTTTAAAAACAGTCCTTTGCATGATGGTGCCATGATTATACATCACAACAAAATAAAAGCTGCACGATGCATATTGCCTGTTTCTTCAAACAAAAAAATACCGGCTCATTACGGATTGCGCCATCGGGCTGCATTAGGAGTTACCGAACAATCTGATGCACTAGCCATTATTGTATCTGAAGAAACCGGAAAAATTTCCTTTGCACAAAACGATCAGATCCGGTTTAATGTACAGCCTACCGAATTAAAAAATATGATACTGGAAGGCCTCGCTTGATTTAATTTCTAAGGTATATTCATTTATCTGATTTTCTATAAAATACCTCTCCCTTTTCAAAAAAAATCACCAAATCATAAAAAAATGTGCGGGTATTAATATTTTTCTAATTTTGACCTTTTAAACCAACGGTTATGGAAGTTTCAACAGTAATGGCCATATCTCCGATTGATGGCCGATATCGCAAACAAGTCGAAGGCTTGTCATACTATTTTTCAGAAGCAGCACTTATCAACTACCGCGTATTTGTTGAAGTGGAGTACTTTATTGCTTTGGTTAATCTCAATTTGCCTCAGCTCAACGATTTTGACAGATCGAAAATAGAAGACCTTCGTGAAATCTGTCGCGACTTCACCTTTAAAAATGCTGAAGAGGTTAAGAAAATTGAACAGACCACAAACCACGATGTTAAAGCCGTTGAGTATTATCTCAAGAAAGAGTTCGATCGATTGGGTCTTTCAAAATACAAGGAGTTTCTGCATTTCGGACTTACTTCTCAGGATATTACCAATACTGCTCAACCGTATGCCCTTAAACTTGCATTTACCGACAGCCTTTTACCCCAACTGGAAAAAGTACAAAGCAAGTTGGCTAAATTATCGAAGGAGTGGAAAAACATTCCTATGCTGGCGCATACACACGGACAACCTGCAAGCCCAACCACTTTGGGTAAAGAGATCAATGTGTTTGCTGAACGGCTCCGGCAACAATTAAAACTCATTAAATCGCTGCCATTTACCGCAAAATTTGGTGGAGCAACTGGAAATTTTAATGCCCATTATGTAGCCTACCCGGATGTTAACTGGCATGAATTCGGAAATGAACTATTGAAAAATATCGGTTTGGTCCGCCAAAAGGTTACAACACAAATCGAAAATTACGATTTTCTGGCTGCTTTTCTTGACAATATTAAGAGGATCAATACCATCCTCATTGATCTGAACCGGGATATCTGGACTTATATCTCGATGGAATATTTCAAACAAAAGATCAAAGCAGGCGAAATAGGTTCATCCACCATGCCCCATAAGGTTAACCCGATCGATTTCGAAAATTCCGAAGGTAACCTTGGCCTGGCCAATGCTTTGTGTGAACACCTGTCAGCTAAATTACCGGTTTCCAGAATGCAGCGTGATCTCACAGATTCAACTGTAAGCCGGAACATTGGCATGCCAATGGCCCATTCGTTACTTGCCTGGAAAATGCTGATCAAAGGTTTGAACAAACTGCTTCTGAACGAACCTAAATTACAGGAAGATCTCGAAAACAACTGGGTTGTTGTGTCGGAAGGTATTCAAACCATTCTTCGACGCGAAGGATTCCCCAAACCATATGAAAAGCTGAAGGAACTGACCAGAAACAACAATACTATAGGTAAAAAGGATATCCAGTCATTTATCAGCAAGCTTAAAGTATCAAAACAGGTTAAAGAAGAATTGATGGCTCTGTCGCCCTCGACTTATACGGGAAAATCTTTATAACTCCCGAAATATACATATGATCAAAAAATATTTAAGGATACTTTCTTACGTAAAACCATATTGGTTTTCAGCAACTCTCAATATTGTATTTAACCTCCTGGTAATTATATTTTCATTGGTATCGTTTGTTATGCTGGTGCCGTTTCTGAACCTGTTGTTTGGAATCGAAAAACTGGTTGAAACCAAACCTGATATCTCCTTCAGTCCGGATGCCATGATGGATTACCTGAATTATTTCATCAGCCAGATCATCATCAACCAAACGAAATACCAGGCATTGGTTTTTATTTGTGTTTTCTTATTAAGCACTTTTTTCCTGCGGAATCTTTTCCGGTTTTTCGCCATGTTTACCCTCGCTAAGGTAAGGATCGGAACTGTAAAAGATATGCGCAATGAATTGTACAAAAAACTTCTGATCCTCCCTCTTTCTTACTATTCAGGACAAAAAAAAGGGGATATCATAGCCCGGACCACCACTGATGTACAGGAGGTTGAAATTTCGATAATCAATTATATTGAGATGATTATTCGCGACCCTATCACCATCATTGTATATTTTGTTACCCTGTTTATTATGAGTCCGAGACTCACATTGTTCGTGTTAATCATTTTACCGGTTACCGGCTTTATCATTGGCCGCATAGGGAGGTCATTACGTAAGGAGAGTAAAGTGGGCCAGGATAAATTTGCCGGTTTGCTTGCTGTGATTGAAGAAACTATCTCCGGTTTACGGATTATTAAAGCTTTTACAGCAATAGACTTTTCAAATAACCGGTTCCAGAAAATGAATGACAAATATGCGAAGGTATTGCTCAAAATTTACAGAACAAGGGATCTTTCAAGTCCCCTGAGCGAGTTTTTATCATCGGTGGTGATCATTATTGTGTTGTGGTTCGGTGGCAGATTGGTATTAGCCGACGATCCTTCTATTTCAGCAGCGATGTTCATTACTTACATCGTTATTTTTTCACAAATTATACCACCTGCCAAAACATTCGCAACAGGTTATTATAATCTTCAAAAAGGTCTGGCATCGGCTGATCGGATCTTTACGGTTCTGGATGCAGAGGAAGTGATCGAACAAAAACCGAATGCTTTACCGATTAAAACCTTTGCACATGAGATCGAATACCGCGATGTTTCATTTAAATACCAAACCGATTATGTGCTGAAGAACATCAACTATTCAATTAATAAAGGAAAAATTATTGCCCTGGTAGGACAATCGGGTGGTGGCAAATCCACCTTTGTCGATATGATCCCAAGGTTTTATGATGTTACTAAAGGTGAAATTCTGATCGATGGTAACAATATCCGGGATTACAACATTGATGATGTTCGCAACCTCATGGGAATCGTTACGCAGGATCCCATTCTCTTTAATGATACCGTATTGAATAACATCGCATTTGGCAAGGAAAACGTGGATGAGGAGGATGTGATTGCAGCCGCTAAAATTGCGAATGCACATGAGTTTATCCAAAATATGGAAAACGGCTATCATACAACCATAGGCGACCGGGGCATGAAACTATCGGGTGGACAAAGGCAACGGATCAGCATTGCCCGGGCCGTTTTAAGAAATCCACCGGTTTTAATACTGGATGAAGCGACTTCTTCACTCGATACCGAATCAGAAAGACTGGTGCAGGATGCATTATCAAAGGTGATGTCGAACCGCACCTCCATCGTAATTGCACACAGGTTGTCGACCATTGTGCATGCCGATGAAATACTTGTACTTCAACAGGGTAAAATTGTCGAAAAGGGAACACATCAGCAACTGCTTGCTAAAAACGGAGCTTATAAAAAGCTGTATGACCTTCAGGCATTTCAGTAGGCTTCTGATTTGTTCAAGTAATAATTTCATCGTCACTAATTCGTTATTCCACCCAAAATATCTTTATTTTTGCGCCCAAATTAAAAATTATGGATTTAACTAAGATTTTGGCCATCACAGGCAAACCGGGATTGTATAAAATGATCACACAAACCAAAAACGGTTTGGTGGTTGAATCGTTGGTTGATGGCAAGAAATTTACTGCTTTTAGCCACGAAAAGATCAGTACCCTTGAAGAAATCAGTATTTACACTGAAGGTGAGGACAAACCTTTGAAAGAGGTGTTTAAAGCAATTTACGATATGCAGGAGGGTAAAGAAGCTATCAACCATAAATCGGATGCAGGCGAATTAAAAGATTTTTTTGAAAAGGCCATACCCGATTATGATAAAGAAAATGTATATGTTTCCGATATAAAAAAGGTTATCAACTGGTACAATATCCTGCAGACAAACGACATGATTGATTTTACCGAAGAGGAAGAGGAAAAAAAGGAAGAAAGAATAGAAGGTAAGGATACCGGCGAAAATGAGGACATTCCGGAAGCTACCAATAAACAGGAAAAAGATTAACAAATAGTCCTTACCTGGGGACTTTTTTTAGCAGATGCAAAAAATCGTTGAAAATCATGAGGTAATTGAAACTGTACATCTGAACGAAAACAGTTATGTACTACGTTTGAAATCACCTGTCGAAATACCGGAAATACATCCGGGTAATTTTGCCGAAATACAAGTTCCTGACACGATGGGGGTTTTTCTTCGGCGTCCGTTCTCGATCCTCGATGTTAATTATAAAAACCGCGAAATCAGTTTTTATATCAAAGCCATCGGATCCGGCACACAAAAACTCGGAGAGTTGCAACCCGGCATGCAGGTCAACCTGATCTATCCGCTGGGCAACAGATATACCATTCCGCAGGGACTTAAACGAGCCCTGATTGTTGGAGGCGGAACGGGAATAGCTCCTTTTATTCTGCTCGGAAAGGAATTGAAAGAAAAAGGAATCGAAACAACTTTTTTAATTGGAGGCCGCACAAGCAAAGATATTCTTCTGACCGATAAATTTTCGGAATACGGCACAATTGAAGTAACGACAGAAGACGGCAGCATGGGAGAAAAGGGTTTTGTTACGTCACATTCGCTTTTTAACCGGAATGACTTCCCGTTTGAATATGTGTATACCTGCGGCCCCGATGCCATGATGAAAGCTGTGGGTCATTTGGTTACACAAAAGGGAGTGGTTTGTGAAGCGTCGCTTGAGAACATGATGGCTTGCGGTTATGGTATATGCCTGTGCTGCGTTACCCCTACCGTTGAAGGAAATAAAAGGGTTTGTTATGAAGGTCCGGTATTTAATGTAAGTTATTTAAAATGGCAAAACTGAGCATAAAAGTTCACGACCTGGAATTCCAAAACCCGGTAACCGTCGCCTCAGGAACATTCGGTTTTGGCGAAGAAATGACAAAATTTATCGACCTCAATAAGCTGGGTGGAATTTTTGTAAAAGGACTAACCATACATAATCGAGAGGGAAACGATTACCCACGAATGGCCGAAACAGCATCCGGAATGCTTAATTCTGTAGGTCTTCAAAACAAAGGGATTGATTATTTTATCAAACATATCTATCCCAATATTAAGGATTATAATACGCACATCATTGCCAACGTAAACGGATCAACAATTGAAGACTACATTGCCGTTACTGAAAAACTCAATGAGCTTGACAAGGTGCCTGCCATCGAACTCAATATTTCCTGTCCGAATGTGAAGCAGGGTGGAATGCTTTTCGGGATCAGCTGCCCCTCTGCCATTGCGGTTACCGATGCCGTTAGAAAAGTGTACGACAAAACACTGATCGTTAAGTTGTCGCCTAATGTTACCGATATTGCTGAAATGGCTAAGGCTGTGGAAGGTGCCGGTGCCGATTCCGTTTCGCTGATCAATACCCTTCTTGGGATGGCAATCAATGCCGAAAAAAGAAAACCTGTGCTCTCAACTATAACTGGTGGCCTTTCCGGACCTGCTATTAAACCGGTTGCCCTCAGAATGGTTTGGCAGGTTTATAAAGCTGTAAAAATCCCGGTTATCGGGATGGGTGGCATTATGAATGCAACCGATGCCATAGAGTTTTTCCTTGCAGGGTCCTCAGCAATACAGGTTGGCACTGCCAACTTTATCGATCCGGCAATTTCGTTAAAGATCATTACTGGTATCAATGAATACCTGGATCGCCACAATTTTGATTGTGTGGAAGATTTAATTGGTGCTCTGGAGGTATAACATCAGGCCTGCATCTCGTCAAACCGATGCTTCATTTCCTGAATGTCGTTGTTCAACTGATCTCTTTCATGTTTTAACAGATCAATTTTCTTTTTACAAGATTCGATTTCTTTTGTAAGCTGAACGTTCTCTCTTCTGCTTTCTTCGAGATTAGCACTCAGTTTTGCAATGTTAACCAGGTAATCCGAAATCTTTTCATTCAGTTGATGGAAGTGTTTTTTAGCCATGATCGTTACCTTTTTTATTAATAATACACCACAAGTTTTTGACCGGTCCTTATTTTATCGGGGTTTTGTATTTGATTGTCGGTTGCAAGATCGGTATATTTAAACCCATTACCATATATCTTCCTGGCAATGATAAACATCGATTCTCCCTCCTTAACAACATACTCCATGCTCTTTTTTGCAGTTGGTTTTGTTTCTTCAGAAAGTTTCAATTGCAGTTTTTCATTCTCATTTTTCAATACCTCATTAAGCTGATTTGTTTCAGCTAGTTCTCTTTTTAACTGTTCATATTCGGTTTTATCAACTATTTCTTCAGGTTGTTCTCCACGCTTCATTCCTGTAGAAACCCAAATTACTGTAACAGCCAGAAAAAGGAGTGTCATGATAATACCAAACGAAAACTTCTGTTTATTGTCGTTTTCAATTTTAGAAGAAAGCTGTATTGCTTCCAGATCGGCTTCGCATTGAGGACACTTTTGATCCGCAAACGAAATTTCAGATTTACAAACCGGGCATTCCATAATATGAGATTTTGATGGTATAAATTACAAGGCAATAAATATATAAAATTTTGTGATATATAGCAAGCCCTGTCCTAACAAATCTGTAATAAATGGGTAAATAATTTCCCTTATCCGAAATCTAAAAGGTAAACGGTTTATGCTGAAACTTTCTAAAATTTATAATTTTGCGAAAAATTCAGGTATGCAAATCCAAGAAAACCTTGTAAGAATTAAACAACAGATTCCTGAAAACGTAAATCTTGTAGCGGTTTCAAAAACTAAACCCAACGAAGATATCCTTGAGGCATATGCTGGTGGTCAGCGAGCATTTGGTGAAAACAAAGCCCAGGAGATCATTAGCAAGCAACCTGAATTGCCTGCAGATATTCAATGGCATTTTATTGGCCATTTGCAGCGAAATAAGGTAAAATACATTGTACCGTTTGTTCATCTGATTCATAGTGTTGACAGTGCCCGGCTGCTGCGTGAGATCAATAAAGAAGCTGCGAAAATCAACAGAATAACAGATTGCCTTTTACAATTTCATATAGCTACTGAGGAAACAAAATTTGGCCTCGATATGCAGGAAGCAGCAGAAATTTTAACATCAGACGATTTTGTAAGGATGAATCATATTAATATTCGTGGTGTGATGGGTATGGCCACATTTACCGAGGATCAGGAGAGGGTAAAAAATGAGTTTAACAAGCTGGTTAGTATTTTCAAGTATATGAAAACATCATTTTTTAAAGAAGCAGATTCCTTTTCAATTATTTCCGGTGGTATGTCAGGTGACTATCCTTTGGCTATTGAAGCCGGATGTAATATGATCCGTGTAGGCAGTGATATTTTTGGTGAACGGGTATATTAATCAGGGAACCAGGGAGAACTTCCCGTTATTGATGATCCAAAAGTCGTTTTTATCTTTATTACCTGCCTTACTATCGAGGTTGCAATCCGCCTGCAAATAACCGGCACCTCCTGCAGAAGCGGTCCAAACTGCTGAATAATCGGTACTGTTTATAAAACCATCTCCATTCATATCTCCCGCGTACATCCCGAAATATCCACCTGCAAGTTGCTTCAAAGCATCTGAACTACCAAGAGCCTGTGAAGCATCTGTTGTAAAATCCCACGTGTATATATCCCCAGATTTCTGCAAAGCTCCTGATGAAATAACCGGTAGATGATTTCTATGAAATACAACAACAAACAGATCATTCGATATTTCCACATCAAAAAACAATTCTGAAGATCCGCTGGTATCGACAATATGGCCCTCCGAAGTTAGTAAACAAGCTTTTGTTGCACGCACAACGGATGCATCGGCAAGATTTGCACTGGTTGTATCCCGCAACTCTACAAGAATCCAATCAACCGTTTCTGCAGGAAGTGCGGAAAGTATCTCACCCCCCTGGTAATTCCAGGGGGAATCTGAAAAAGGTTGCATCAGGGGTATTTCACCGGCGATATCAGTTTCCATTTCTATACCGTTAAAGGGCCCCTCCAGAAAAATCTTCAGGTTCATCCTTAAGCCACTACCCATTGCGTTAACTATCGCTTCTTTCCACTTTACTGCCATCTTCACTTCACCGTTCTCATTGGGATGTACCCCGTCGAAAGTATCATTTGCAGCGTCGAAACCGTCATATTGATCTACAATGATTATGGGTGAATCCGGATTGTACATATCCACGGCTATCTGTGGGATAGAAGAATTAAAACTGGAAATTTTACCAACCAGAAGTGGATTGGTGCTTGGAATTAAAGTCGCCAATAAAATAATCACATCCGGGTTGTCGTTGCGAAGTAGCGTTATGATGTCTTTTAATTCATCAATGGTTTCAGCTATATTTTGCGCATTACCTGAACCCTGGTAAAGATCGTTGGTCCCCAGGTGAATCAAAGCGATGTCTGGTGTGTAATTAGGCAACCAGTTTGGCAATCCGTTCAATATCTGATCACACCGCCATCCCCAGTGACCTTCATGATCCTGATCAAAGTTTTGTCCGTTATAAGGAGGATAAACTGGTGTACCACCATAATTTGACGTGAGTGACCCGACAAAGTTAAAATCAAGTCCTGCATCTATCAATTGGGTCCATAATGGGTATCTGTAACTATAATGCTCATTATTCGATTGGGTTATGGAATTTCCCAGGGGTAAAATGTTTACCGTTTGGGATAACGAAAAAAGAGGCATTACAAAGATCAGCAGAGGGAGAATGCGAAATTTGTAAAATCTATGCATAACAGGTATACTTAGTTAATAACTGTATTTATTAAAGAATACTTAACTAAACTTATTTGGTTCTGATTTGTTCAAAAAAAATTATTAAACGCACCGGTCGGATCCGGGGTTCAATAATGCTCTATTTTCTAAGGATCATGACTGATCCTTTAAATACATCCGTTCTGTGTTCACCAACGCATTGCAAAACATAAAAATAGGTTCCATCCGAAAGATTATCACCATCCCAGTCGTTTTGGTAATTATCCGTTTCAAATACCTTTTCTCCCCAGCGATTAAAGATCAGCAAAGTATTGCTGAGATAAAACTCAGAAAGATCGACAGGATCATCTACTCCATTTTTAAAGGTTGTGCCGTTGCCAGTGCCTCCAGTTCCATCATCACCACCTCCATCTTCATCATTCCATATTTCGAACACATCATTAAAACCATCCTCATTTGGTGTAAAAATAGCCGGGATCAAAAGATTTACGGGTTTTACAACCACTTCTATTGAATCTGTTCCGGGGCAATCGTAAAACGTTCTGAAATCAAGCAAAACATTATAAGTTCCGGCTTTTTTATAAATATGGGTTGGGGCAATTACGGTTGTTGAATCATTATCTCCGAAATTCCATTGGCTCCAGTTCAGGTAAAAAGTATCCACCTGCAAAGAATCATATTCAGGATTTTCGAACCTGAAGGTCATGTAAGGGTTTTGGAGGTAAACAGTGTCTTTGGGATCCACAAAAAGTTCAAGATCAGGAATGGGATATGACTTCACTTCGAATTCAAAGTCCAGATAACAACCCAGGGTATCTGTAATGGTAACCACTTGGGTACCATCTTTTAAGCCAAGCCGGTGGTTTGGTTCCTCCGCAGGAATGGAAGCAACCGGCCAATCGTAAGTAAAATCGGGATATTGCCCTGAAACCTCCAGTTCGATTGTTGCCCTGGGCTCATCCTTACATCCCATTGCCGTTTGCATAACCGTGTCGACAGTTATCTGTGGTTCCACGGCAACTTTTACACTATCAATACAAAATTGCCACGAAATGTCAGGATCGGAAATCGTTGCGTAGTAAGTCACCGTATCCCTGGGAAACACAGTAATCACGCTCCCTGTTAGCTCTCCCGGATTCCATAAATAATTAAAATCTTGAGAGCTTCCGCTCAGGGAAACGGTATCTCCACAGTTGATGGTAGTATCAGTTGATGCCATAAAACCACCTAAAATATTAACAAAAGCAGAATCCTCATAATTTTGAGCAGTATCGGTTACGATAACACTGTATGTTCCACTGCTGTAGATCCAAATACTTTGCGTGGTTTCGCCGGTCGACCATTGATAGGTCACATATCCGGACCCGGCATCCAACATCAGGCTATCTACATAACAAGTACGAATGGTATCCGGTAAAATATCATCCTGTCCGTTCACTTCGATCAGAAAACCGGGAATTAACAGAAAGATCAGATAAAGTATGTATAATTTGAAATTCCTTACTTCCAACATGCTAAAGGTTCAAATGGAAAGATTTCCGATAAAAATTAACCAATTAACGCACAAAGATGGATAAAATTTTAGAATTGCCCTTACGCTACTCTTTGAATTTTATCAAGAGTTGTCAAAATTTCAGAAAAACGCGCTCTAAAAACTTAATTATCAAGACATAAAGTCATACAATCGCAATTTTAAAATGTCAATTTATCAGCTTGAGGTAAGAGCAGTCAATTGGCAAAAAATTTGACTGGTCAACAGCAGCAAAAATTTTTATATATGAATTTCAATAACTTCACAATAAAAGCACAAGAGTCGGTTCAAAAGGCTCAGGAGATTGCAGAAAGCTTCCAACACCAGGTTATCGAACCCATTCACCTGTTGAAGGGAATTTTTATGGTTGATGAAAACGTAATCCCGGTGATTTTGAAAAAACTGGATGTAAACACACAGGTTTTGCAGCAAGCGATAGACAAGATCATCGAATCGTTGCCTAAAGTTGTTGGTGGTGATCAGTATCTGAGCCGTGATGCCAATGCAGCACTCCAGCATGCACAAAAATCAATGAAAGAGCTGAACGATCAGTTTGTTAGTATCGAACATATTCTGGTTGGCATTTACAGTGGAAACGATACGGCTGCCAAACTACTCAAAGACAATGGTATTACTTCAAAAGAATTAACTGAAGCGATCAAACAATTGAGACAGGGATCAACTGTGAATTCACAAACCGCTGAAGATACGTTTAATGCCCTGAACCGGTATGCCAAAAACCTGAACGAAATGGCCCGGAATGGCACTCTCGACCCGGTTATCGGCCGGGATGAGGAGATCAGACGTATTCTTCAGATCCTATCGAGGCGAACCAAAAACAACCCCATCCTGATTGGTGAGCCCGGAACAGGAAAAACGGCTATTGCCGAAGGATTGGCGCACAGGATCATCAATGGCGATGTTCCGGAAAACCTTAAAACCCGGCAAATATTTTCATTGGATATGGGAGCACTCATTGCCGGTGCCAAATACAAAGGCGAATTTGAAGAACGATTAAAAAGCGTTGTTAAAGAAGTTGTGAGTTCCGACGGAGAAGTTATTCTTTTTATCGATGAAATTCACACCCTTGTGGGTGCCGGAGCAAGTCAGGGGGCTATGGATGCTGCCAATATTTTAAAGCCTGCACTTGCAAGAGGCGAATTAAGAGCCATCGGTGCAACGACTTTAAAAGAATACCAAAAATATTTCGAAAAGGACAAAGCTCTTGAACGTCGTTTTCAGATCGTGATGGTGAACGAACCTGATACACTTTCGGCGATTTCAATTCTCCGCGGATTGAAAGAACGTTACGAAAACCACCATCACGTAAGGATCAGAGACGAAGCCATCATCGCTGCCGTTGAACTATCGCAAAGGTATATTACCGACCGGTTTCTTCCCGATAAGGCAATCGACCTGATCGATGAAGCCTCCGCAAGGTTACGGATCGAGATCAATTCACTTCCCGAAGATCTGGAAATTCTGGAACGCCGGATCAAACAACTCGAAATTGAAAGAGAAGCGATTAAAAGGGAAAAGGACAAAGTTAAACTTTCGGCGCTGAGCGAAGAACTGGCTAACCTGAATGAAGACCGCAATCACAAATTTGCTAAATGGAAGGCAGAAAAAGACATTGCAGAGCAAATACAAAATCACAAAAAAGCAATTGAAGATCTGAAATACGAAGCCGAACAAGCCGAACGGGAAGGCAATTATGGCAAGGTTGCCGAAATCCGGTATGGAAAAATTTCAAAGCTGGAAGAACAGATTGAGGATCAACGTAATAAATTGCGTGAAATTCAGTCGAACAGCCCAATGATCAATGAAGAGATCGGATCGGAGGAGATTGCCGAGATCGTTGCCAAATGGACCGGGATTCCCGTTAGCAGAATGCTTCAAAGCGAACGTGAAAAATTACTTCACCTCGAATCCGAACTTCATAAAAGAGTGGTTGGGCAGGATGAAGCGATTCGTGCCGTATCGGATGCCATTCGCCGGAGTCGTGCCGGACTGCAGGATAACCGCCGACCCATCGGTTCGTTTATTTTTCTTGGAACAACAGGAGTTGGTAAAACTGAACTTGCAAGAGCCCTTGCTGAATTTCTGTTTAATGATGAAAACCTTACCGTACGGATCGATATGTCGGAATACCAGGAACGTCACTCAGTTTCAAGATTGATCGGTGCGCCTCCGGGTTATGTGGGTTATGAAGAGAGCGGGCAACTTTCTGAGGCCGTTCGAAGAAAACCTTACTCGGTGGTTTTACTCGATGAAATTGAAAAAGCACATCCCGATGTTTTTAACATTCTGTTGCAGGTGCTGGATGATGGAAGGCTAACGGATAATAAAGGAAGAACTGTTGATTTCAAAAACACGATCATCATCATGACCTCCAATATCGGTTCGCAGATCATTCGGCAAAACCTCGAAAATGTTGATATGATGAGTGAAGCTGCAGGTGAAGAAGCTTTTGAACTAACACGGAAAGAGATCTTTAAACATTTAAAAACAGTGATCCGTCCTGAGTTTTTAAACCGGATTGATGAGATCATCATGTTTACACCGCTGGGTAAAAGCGAAGTGAAAGAAATAGTAAAACTGCAATTTGATATTTTGAAGAAAATATTGGAAAAAAACCAGGTAAAAATAAGTGCAAGCGACGCGGCACTTGAACATATTGCAAATTTGGGATACGACCCCCAGTATGGTGCAAGGCCTGTAAAAAGAGTCATTCAGAAATATATATTAAATGAGTTGTCGAAGATGATACTTGACGGCAAGGTTTCGCGCGATTCGGAGATTATGCTGAATGTGGAAAACGGAGTGATCAAATTTGTTAACAAGCGCTGATTAAATTTAATTAACTATTGAAACCAATTCGAATGAAGGGTGTATAAACCTACATAAATTCGAATTGGTTTTTTTATCAGTCACTTAAAACACAAAAGATTACACAATTAAACTTTAGCAAAATGGTACGATCAAACATCTTCGGAAAAGTTACAATGATTCTCGCCTTACTACTGACAACTACAACGCTGTTTGCTCAATTTTCTGCAGGCCCAAGAATCGGAGTTAATTTAGCAAATTTACGGGGTTCATCAGTCGATGGAAATGGAATGATCCTCGGTTACAATATTGGTGGTTTTGTAAATTATAGCATGAAAGATGCCCTTTCAGGTGATATCGCAGAGATGCTCAGCATTCAGGCCGAACTCAGTGTGGAAACCAAAGGCACTAAAAGCAATTATCTCATCATCAATGGTGAAAGTTTACCTGATGTACAGAAAGTAAAACAAAATTTCACCTACCTGCAGATTCCGGTACTTGCCAAATTCTCATTTGAATCAGGAAGCGATCTCGGATATTTTGGTGAAGCCGGATTTTTTATGGGCGCACTTATCGGGCTTGCTGTCGATGGAAATAAAAGCTGGGACCATGATTTCGACAATTCAACAGATCTGCGGAAATACCGTGAAGAATATTCCGGATTCGATTTTGGACTTGCTATCGGAGGTGGCGTAACGTATCCGTTGCCATTTGATTTCCTTGGCGACAATGTAGTTGGCTATGCAAATGCAAGGTATTGTCTGGGCTTGTCGAATATTGGTGAAGCCAAGAAAAAAACCCCCGAGATGATCGTCCCTCTGGTTGATGATGTTAAAACTGGCACCATCAGTCTTTTATTCGGTTTAGCATACACATTCTAATCCTAAATAGTAAAAACGAAAGAGGCTGTCCTTCACAGGGCGGCCTTTTTTATTTTACGGTACCTTTGCATTCAATCAAATTTATTCGGGAATGGATACTCAATTTTCAAAGCTTCAGGAAACTGCAAAATCCATCAGGAAAAGTATCATTCAAAGCCTTGTATCGTCCGGTTCGGGTCATACCGGGGGCTCATTGGGTTTAACCGACCTATTTACTGCGCTGTATTTCCAGGTATTGAATCATAAGCCGGACAACCCGGCCTGGAAAAAACGTGACCGATTGATCCTTTCCATTGGCCATGTTGCACCTGTTCTGTATGCCACCCTCGCACATGCCGGATATTTTCCGGTTGAAGAATTATTAACCCTTCGCAAACT
>JAGQVF010000058.1:19961-20157 GCA_020438135.1 Bacteroidales bacterium
CAGGGCCTGTCAGTAGCTGTTGGAATGGCTTTGAGTGCTAAAATGGATCATGCTCCCTGGTACGTTTTCAGTATTCACGGAGACGGAGAACTGCAGGAAGGTAGTATTTGGGAAGCCGCCATGAGTGCGGCCCATCATAAACTCGATAACCTCATAGCAGTTGTTGATCGAAATGGGGTACAAATCGACGGATCAA
>JAGQVF010000059.1:0-4166 GCA_020438135.1 Bacteroidales bacterium
GTCGGGAGTTCCGGTGGCAATGCATTCGCCTTTGTGCATCAGGAAAACACGATCAGCATATTCTTTGATGGTGCCCATGTTGTGGCTTACATGAATGATAGTTCGTCCGCTGATAAAAGCATCCTTAAAAACTTTGTCGGATTTTTCGCGAAACTTTTCATCACCCACACCACCGAAAAATTCATCCATGAGAAAAATTTCAGCCTCCGCATGGATGGCAATGGCAAAAGCAAGGCGGCTTTTCATGCCCCGGCTAAAATATTTGATCTTGGTATCGATAAAATCCTCAAGCTCGGCAAATTCGACCATTTTATGAAAATTTCGTCCGATCTGCTTAAAAGTGAGACCCATGATGGAAGCGTTGAGATAGATGTTTTCGCGCATCGTTAATTCACCATTAAAACCCAGTCCAAGGCTCAATCGAATATAGCTTCCATTTCGTATCACCTTTCCTCCTTTATCTGGAAGATACACTCCCGACATCAGGTGAAGCAGGGTTGATTTGCCGCTTCCATTGGCGCCAACGATCCCTATAAATTCCCCTTTATAAATTTCGAGGCTAACATTTTTTACAGCACGAATGACCCGCTTTTTACCGGGGTCGATCAAATTGCGGATGTGAAACGAAATGGGATCTTTGCTGCTATCCCTGATCGTAAAGGATTTGCTGACGTTTTCCAGTTTGAGTACAACTTCTTTTTCCATCCTTAAAATTTTTCGGCAGCTTTGTTAAAGAAAAATCTAAAAAAGGTTAAACCGATCAGCAGGAATACGGAAGCATATGCAAAATCGAAGAGCAACAGCGGCCATTCGGGTGGTTGCCCGTAAAGCAGTATATTGCGGGTATTTACAATGATCCCGGCAATCGGATTGAGGTAGAGCAAAACCGGAAGTTTGTCGAAAACCAGGGCCGACTTGGCATAAAATATCGGGTTGATCCAAAACATGGCAACCAGGATCATTTCCCACACCTGGCTCACATCCTGCATAAAAATGTGTATGGTCGACAAGATCAGGCTGATGGCAAATACAAGAATGAATACATTCAGAATTAACAGGGGCAGATAGAGGATGTTAACATTCGGGAAGATTCCCAATAATAAACTCACGATCAGGTAAATGATGGTGTTGAATATCAGTCCGATGGTGCTGGTGAGTGTGGAAGAGATAAACAAATCTAGTTTATTGAACTCAATGTTTTCGAGCAGGTACCTTTTCGATTTCAGCACCTTCATTCCGCGTTTGGTCGATTCCTGGAAAAAAAGCCATATCAATAATCCCGAGAAAATATACAATCCATAATTCGGTATCTTTTTCGCCATTAAAAGGGAAAACACAATGTAATAAACCGAGAGTCTGAAAAGCGGGTTGATAAGTGCCCAGAAGAGCCCGAGGAAAGTGCCGTAATAGCGAAGTTTGAAGTCAGTTTTGGCCAAAATCCAGATACGTTCTATCTGGTTGTTTTCCGGTAAAGCTTCAACAAATCTCTTATATAATCTGACCAACACGAATCTCCAATATTATTTGACAGTAGGCAAAAGTAACAATTTAGGTAAAGTCAGACCTCAAAAGACACCGGATGGTTGTATAACCCTGGCTTATTTAAGCCATCATGTTGAAAACAATTTTTTAATAAATTGAGCAGGCCTTCGCTCTGTATTAAATAATTATTAATTTTACCTTTCATTTACCAATTTAACTAGTGCCTGGTTTATTTTCACAATTCAGCGACTATTTTAACCTGAACAGAGCAGAAAGAAGAGGTTTGATCGTTCTGTTGGCCCTTCTTATCATGATCAATATTGGTAGCTTGTTTTTACCCTTTCTGGTTGAAAACAGGTCTGCTGCAGAACCCGGTTTCGAAGAAGAATTTTCTGAGTTTTTTCTAAAACAAGATCAGATGGCCGATTCATTGATTGCTGTATCATCTTTAGGAGTGCCTGTATTATCAAGTGAGAAAAATGAAGTTGAGATGTTTTATTTTGACCCCAATGGCCTGCCGGTTTCAAAATGGAAGAAATTGGGTTTAACAGAAAAACAGATAACGGTGATCAAGAATTATGAAAATAAAGGCGGTCGTTTTGAAAAACCTTCTGATCTTCAGAAAATTTATTCGATTGATGAAGCAGACTATAAAAGGCTTGAATCCTGGATGATCATCAAAAAAAACACCGTTGAAGAATTAACTCTTTCGTTGCATGACTTTGATCCCAACAACATATCAAAAAGCGAAATGATAGCCATGGGCATTGATGACGATGTGGCTTCCAATATTGAAAATTTCAGGGAAAGTGGCGGGTATTTTAAGCATCCATCAGATGTTCAGCGCCTCTACAAAATGGATGATGATCTGTTTGCCAGGTTGGAACCTTATATCAAAATCGAATCAGCAGAACCTGATTATGTTAGCACCGATTCTTCAACTATACATGCTAAAATTTCTCTGGTAGTTGATCTGAACAGAGCCGATACACTGGATCTTCAGCAGTTAAGAGGTGTGGGGCCAACTTTTGCCGGCAGAATTGTGAAGTACCGTGATCTGCTGGGTGGTTACTGCAAACCCGAACAATTGCTGGAAGTGTATGGAATGGATTCTGCCAGGTATACCGGCATTTTGCCACATATAGAGATTTCTTCAACAGGCATTCAAAAAATAAACATCAATACGGCTTCAGTAAAAGATTTGATCAAACATCCTTACATTGAGTTTTATTTGGCCAAATCGATCATCACGCACAGAGAAAAAATTGGCCGCTACGCTGATGTGAGAGAAATACTGGATGCAAGGCTAATTTATACCGAACTGTACGAGAAGATAAAACCCTATTTAGAGATTTAAAACAACAGGTTAATGAAAATTATATACACAGGCTTACTGACATTATTTTTTCTCAGCCTTCTGGCAATTGGAGATAACACCATGGTCAGGCAGGATAAGGACCACAAAATTCAACAAAAGATTGATAGTCTCAATAATCTTTGTGCTTCATTGATCTATTCCGACCGGGATCAATGTAAAATATATGCACGGGAAGCAATTAAAGAAGCGAAAAAAGTTAAATACAACAAAGGCCAGGGTGCAGCCCTCAACATTTTTGGACACATTCATCTTTTTGAAGGGAATTATGATTCAGCCAGGTTTTATTATTACAAAGCCATTGATATATTTAAAAGTTTTGGTTACGATAAGGGAATTGCTACCTGCTACAATAACATCGGCCTCATTAATGAGTACACCGGTGAATATAATGCCGCTCTTTCAAGTTTTAAAAAATCTTTGGAATATGAACTTGAAATTGACAATCAGGATGGGATTGCGTCATCTTTTAATAATATCGCCGGTGTTTACTACTACAAGGCAGAGTATGAAAAAAGTCTTTATTTTTATGAAAAAAGCAGGAATATCTATCGAAAAATAAACAATCCGAAAGAGGAAGTTAGTACGATCATTAACATTGCAGCTGTTTATGAAAAAGCAGGGAAAGTTGAGAAAGCTGTTGATTTTAACCAGGAAGCGTTGCTGCTTAGCCGTGAATACAACAATAAACAGGAAGAGGCCATAGCTTTAAACAATCTGGGATCGAATTTTCTGCTTTTAAAAGATCCTGATCAGGCCTGGCATTATTTGAATATGGCGCTTGTTTTACGCGACAAGCTTAATGATCGGATTGGGTTATCATCTACACTGAAATATCTGGGTGAGGTTTTCGTGCTTAAAGGTGAATACGATCGTGCCATCGATTATTATTTTCAGTCGCTGAAAATCAGCGAGGAATTGGAGGATCAGCGGGGTATATCAGAAACACTCAGCCTGATTGGCGAAAACCTGATGGAAAAAGGAAACTTTGAGGAATCTGTTGGTTATTTTGAAGAAAGTCTGAATATATCTTCAGCCATTGGTGCCCGGATGGAGGTCTTGAAAAATTATGAACGATTGGCAATGGCCTATGCAGGACAATTGATGTTCGACAGTTCATCGAGATATATTTATTTACACGGATTGTTAAAAGACAGTTTAAATTTTAATCCTGATTCGGTAAATGTGAAAGTGGAAAACCCGGCACTGACGGTTCAGCAACAGCAAATCAAAAACCTCAGGCTGGCACTGATTTTTTCAGCAATTATAATCCTGTTTTTGTTTATTGCCTTAATGGTTCGTAAAAAAA
>JAGQVF010000059.1:4215-64371 GCA_020438135.1 Bacteroidales bacterium
AAATTCTTTAGTGACTCGAAAGATATGAAGCCACACCGCTGGCTGAAGGCTCCATGGCATCCTCACCCGGTTTCCAGTTGGCAGGGCAAACTTCACCATGCTCTTCGAAATACTGCAGTGCATCAACCATGCGAAGGGTTTCATCAACACTTCTGCCAAGCGGCATATCATTCACCACCTGGTGGCGAACTACACCTTGTTTATCGATCAGGAAAAGACCGCGGTACGCAGTAGGTTCACCGTCGAATACTGAAAGATCATTATCTTCATCATAATCATATTCACCTGCTAAAACATCATAGTTTTCAGAGATGGTTTTCGACAGATCGCTTACCAAAGGAAATTTAACCCCTTTGATCCCACCATCTTTTTGCTCGGTGTTGAGCCATGCCCAATGTGAGAATTTTGAGTCGATTGAACAGCCTACAACTGCCACATCCCTTTTTTCGAATTCATCCAGTTTTTTCTGGAAAGCCAGAATTTCTGTCGGGCACACAAACGTAAAGTCCAGTGGATAAAAGAAGAAAACAACATACTTCTTTCCAATGTACTGGTCAAGTGAAAATTTTTCTACAAATTCGCCTCCATTCACTACTGCATCAGCTTCGAACAGAGGTGCTTTTTTTCCAACTAATACTCCCATTTTTTAGTCTTTTTGTTATGTTTATAATTATGTTTTTCAAAATTGCTGCAAAGATATAAAAATTGCCAACCCTTCGTATTTTGTAAATCACTACTCCGGGCACATACCATCTTTAAGTTATCCTCAACAGACCTGCAGTTGCTTTGTTCAAAAAGTTCGGCATAGACCAGTTTATTTAACAAAAATTAAATATTGACTAAAATTGAGACCAAAAGATTCTCCTCTTTATTAAACCTCTATTTTTGCAGAATACAGTGATTTTGAAAAATATGACGGAGATTAAGAAGCAATTGCTGGAACATTGCAACAAAATACTGCGCGAGAAGCGGGATCATTTAAAGGAAGCAATGGACGACGCCCAGAAGGGTGCCAATGAGTATGGCCTTCCGAGAGATCGTTACGATTCGTTCAGAACACAGCTATTGCGGAAAAGAGATATGTTTGCGCAGCAACTTGCAGCAGTGGGCGAACAGTTGCAAACCCTCGAAAAGATCAGTTTGAAACCGTTGAGTAAAGCCGGTTTTGGAGCATTGGTCATCACAGAAAACCAAAAGATATTTATTTCAGTGGGATTGGGTAAAATTGAGTTGGATGGTCAGGTATATGTTGCCGTGTCGCCGGTGGTTCCCATTGCCAGAGAACTTGAAAACAAAAGCAAAGGTGAGAGTTTTACCATAAATGGAAAATCATTCACCATCATCGATATTCTGTAAAGTCGTTCGGTGTGTGAACATTGGTGCTAATCCAGGTCGATGTTTCCGGTCATGTATTTTAAATGGTACACAAAGCTGCTGATTCGCCAGCCATTTCTGGTTTTCTCCAACCTCAGATCATAACTTCCTATAAATTCTCTTGTTTTTCCGTTTAAAGCACTTACTTTGTAATGACTCGCAATAGCGTTGGCAAATACAGTGGCACTGTCACCTTCAATTTCAACAAGGTAGTTCCCGGCCTGATGGTGAACGGCATCCAGGTTTTTAAATCCATCTTCCCATATTTTGCAAATTTGTGCAGAAGATATTGTTTCCGGTTTTAATCCTCCGGCCGAAGTCATATCGAAATAGATATTTTCTGTAAAAACCTCTTCCTGAAGTTTTCCCCATAGCTGTTTATCTGTGAAAACAAAAAGTTTGTTAACCGTGTCGAGGATCAATTCCCTGTTCGAAAAGTTGGATTCCATATCTGATGAATTTAGATTTTACATATCAACAAAAGGATTTTCTAAAAGTTGTTAAAAAGGGAAGCAGAAAAATAGCTTTTAAATTATTTAATTTCGCGAAGTCGAAAGGCCGGATACTGAAAAAATATTTTGAAAAGCAATGTCGAAAAAGAAAAAAAGAGCCGCTAAAGTTTCACCGAAAGGTGCCATGAAGAAAAAACGGAATGCAAAAGGTAAATCCAGAAATCTTTGGATAAGAATTTTTTTTATACTAATAATTATTCTTGCGTTTCTGATCCTGGTGTTAAAACCTGATTCGTTTCAAAACCGACCTGAAAAAGTTAATAAAATTTCAGAACCGGTCTTTAATCATGAGGGAACCCTGACTTTTTACAATGCAGAGGATAGTACAGCAATCGTTACCATAGATATTGAAATTGCAGACAATGATCAGGAGCGGAGCCGAGGGTTGATGTACAGAAAAAGCATGCAGGACGATCAGGGGATGCTGTTTGTAATGGAGCGGGAGCAGCCACAGTCATTCTGGATGCGAAATACCTATATTTCGCTTGATATTGTTTTTCTTGATAAAGACCTTCGGATTGTAACAATTCAACGAAATACCGAACCCCAATCGTTAACTTCCATTCCTTCATTTAAACCAGCCAAATATGTTGTAGAGATAGTGGCCGGTTTCTGCAGGCAACATGGAATCAGTGAAGGAGATATCGTAAAGTATAAAAGGCTGCCTCCTGAAGTGTAGGTGCCAAATCTGACATTCCTGCAAAGCCGGTTATTCTGTATGTAAGAGAATGGGATGTTGAGGTACAAGTGCAGATTTACATTTGATATCTTATCCTGATAAACTTGTTATACTTAGGCCAACAAATTTTTTCAACCTGTCTTACCCTTCGCGACGAAGTTACATTACTCCCCCCGTTTGGCCCTTTCCCAGTTTACACTTTGTTGTTTTTTCAGGTACCTCTTAAATCCCAGGTATACTGACAGGTTCATGATAAAAAAGTAATAAGGGACAAAAAGTGCTTTTACTTTCAATTTTCTGTTTTCGAGAAACCATCCGGTCAGCGCAGCAATGTAAAAAAGTGCCTGTCCGTAGAAAAGGATTTTATAAATGAAAGGATCGAGAAAAGTGGCATCAGCAAAAAACAAAATAAAGTTGAAAATAAGGATCAATAGCAGAAAAAGTGGAGCCAGTGTCCATCTGAGAACCCGATGTGAAATGTATTGGAATGACAGCATTCCGTACCTGAAAATGTTCAGCAGGGCCCGCAACCTGATAACCGATTGAATTCCGCCGGCGCTGATCCTGATCTTTCGCTTGAGTTCCTCTTGTACGTTGGCAGATGCTGTTTCGATTGCATATGCTTGCGGATTGTATTGTATCGTGTAGCCTTTCATGGCTGTTCTTAAGGATATGATAAAGTCGTCCAGAAGCGTATCGGGTTCAACTTCCTGGAAAAGCTCGGTTCGAATAGCAAACAATTCGCCGGCTGCACCAACCACTGAATATAACTCTGCATCCCATTTTTTTAAGGTAGATTCATATTTCCAGTACAAACCCTCTCCTGCTCCGGCAGCACTATCAGCATCTTTTGAGTAAATTCGTTTTTCACCTGAAACACATCCCACCCTGGGATTTGCAAAAAGATTCACTATTTCACGAATCGATTTTTCTCCTAAAATTGTGTTTGCATCAGAAAAAACAAGAATAGGAGTTTGAACCAGTTTGGCACCACGGTTCATAGCTGCTATCTTTCCCCTTCGCTCAGGTTGATGATGCACTTCAACACCATTGTATTGCCTCAGGATGTCGGGTGTGCCATCATCCGAGCCATCGGTTATCCATACCTGGTGTAGTTTTTCCTGCGGATAATCCAACGATTGGGTGTTCCTAACTTTCTGATCCACAAAATCCTTTTCGTTGTATGCTGAAATTAGAATCGTAACTTCGGGTTCATAGCCGTTTGAGTTGGTTGGATTGTTTTTACGAAGTGCCCGTTTAACCCTCACCAGGGCAAAAAGCAGAATTCCATATCCCAGGTAGGCATAGAAGATAACAAATAGACCTATCCAAAAAAGTAGTTCAATTGTTTTCATAATCAATCAGGGTTTGTTCTTTAAATGTTTGTGATTATCTGTTTCCTGTTAATCCGGATGCATTCAAAATGATCAATCAATAATTACAGGGCTTTTTTCGGGTATCTCACTTTTTTTCTCCTTGCTCTTTGCCGGCGGTTTTTCCCATTGACCTGTTTCATGATTGTATTGCTTTATCACACGTGCCGGATTGCCGGCAACCACAGAGTAGGAGGGGACATCCCTGGTGACGACACTTCCTGAGGCGATGATGCAGTGAGTTCCAATCCTGAGGCCCTGAATAATCACACTATTACCACCTATCCAAACATCATCCTCAACTACGGTTCTGTTGGGTGTAACTCCCTGATCTTTGATTGGTTTTGTGACATCCTCAAAATTATGTGTTAACCCGGTGATCTGGGCCCCGCTACCAATAGTAACCATATTCCCGAGCGTAACCGGTCCGACCAGTTTCACCCTGCTGGTTATCCCACAACGGTCGCCAACAATGATATCACCCATGCCATTGTTTATGATGGCATAATCTTCAACAATGGTTCGGTAGCCTATTGCAAATTTTTTAGTCGGGATCAGGTCGAGCCTTGCTCTTCTTCTGATTATAGAGCCTTTCCCTCTTTTTATGATGAAAGGATATACAAACATCCGGGTCCAGAGCCTCGGTCGCGAAGAGTAAGGGTGGACCATCAAAAAGTGGATGAGTTTTTTCAGTTTGGGATTGTTGTGTATCATGATCTTACAATATTTATGTTTGTTTTTTCATTCTTTAATGATGTTTCCATTACATCATAAATGGCTTTTACATTGTTTTCCCATGAATGTGTTAGCGCATAATCGCGGCGACGCATGGCCACCTCAGGGGTATTTTCTTCAAGTGCGCGACTTATTAGCCGAACGTAATCTTCTTTGGTTTTTCCGAGGTAGGTGAAATCCTTGAAATATTCCATAGCCTTCGTATACGTTGCCACTACCGGTTTTCCCATGGCAAGGTATTCATCAATTTTTCTCGGGTAGTTGCCAATGGTGGTGATGTTTAATACCTGCGGATTGATGCACACATCAAAACCACTGATGAACTCCGGCAAACTGTCGGGTGGTTTCGATCCTAGGAAATGGACATTCGGAAAACCATGCAGATCCGACTTCTTAAATGCTTCGTCTTCAGGGCCTACCAGTACCAGTTGCCAGGCTGGCTTTGATCTGACTATATGTTCCAGCAGATCGATATCAAGCCTGATGCCGGCCAGATTTCCAACATATCCGATCACCGGCGATGAGATGTTTTTCAGCTCGGTTGCCGTCTTGATTTCACGGGTTTTAAAATCAAAAAGTGATGTATCGCAACCCTGTCCCACCATATAGCTATCCGGATTGTATTGTTTTGCATATTCAGCATAATAAAGCGAATTGGTTACCACAGCATTTGCTTTACTGATCAATTTCGGTTCAATCCTTTTTCCGTGTGTATTCCAATAGGGGAAAGGGCTGTTTACCAGGTTGTCGCGTATGTAATAAATATAACTTTCGCTGGTAAGATACTTATCGAGGTATAAACCCAGAAACATTGAACTATCGTTGAACAGAATGAAGTTTTCCATTTTCAGATGTTCGATGGCTTTGTTAATCTCACGCCCAAATCTCCGGCTGTTTATTTTGTTCAGGTTATCGAAAACCATTGCCGAAGGAATCCGGTTTATTGATTCAGTGATGGTTTGCGGATTAAACTCCCAGAGCCGGTCATCGATCTGTGATAATGCTTTTCGTTTGCCTTTTACCACTTCTAACCGTTTAGCCACTTTCGGTGATTTTTTATCTTTCAGGGAGCTGATCCTGTCAAGCGGGCTGTTTACATAAAGTACGTTGTTGTCTTTGGCAAATTCGATGGCAATGTTTTTACAATTGCTGCCTATTTCGATATCCCAGGGTTGTATCCCGATAACCACTATATTCCGGTTTTTGATCATCGTTTTAGATTTAAATGTTTTTGTATAGTTCAAGTACTTGTTTTGCCATGTTCTCCCACGAAAATGCAGCAGCACGTTCAAAACCCTTTTGAGTCATTTCCTTCCGAAGAGTATGGTTCGATAAAATTTCCGACATGGCATCCGATATCTGTTCCGGATGATAAGGATCAATCAGCATGGCGCCATCGCCGCCAATTTCGGGCATTGAAGAGGTATTTGAAGAGATCACCGGAACACCGCAACGCATTCCTTCCAGCAAGGGAATTCCAAAACTTTCGCGCAAAGAAGGATACAGAAATAAACTACTCAGGCTGTATATGGCCGGTAAATCGGTGTTGCTGATATATCCTGAAATACGAATGTGCTCAATCAATGCCGGAGCACCTATTTCCCGAAGCATTTTCAGCAGGTTATCTTTTCCGAAGTCAATCAACACAAGCGGAAGTGGAGCCAAACTTTGATTAACATATGTGGCAAATGCTTTTAATACATTTCTGGTATTTTTTTTAGGATCGGTATTTCCCAGAAAAAAAATGAACTCCTCCGGTAGATTATATTTCTTTCGGATTTTCGCAAGAATCTCTTTGTCGGTTACAGGTTTGAAATGTTCGCTTACCCCATTATAAACAGGTACGATTTTGTAGGCATAGTCCGGGAAACGACGATCAATAGTAGATTTTTCAAATTTACTGACCGTAATCACGTATTTTGCGTTTTTAATCACCCTGGGAACATTCCATCTTCGGTACAAATTGCCGAATTTTTGATAGGCAGTTCCTCCTTTTTTGAAGATACTTACACTTTCGAGGTAGATGATGTCGTGTACGGTAACAACCAGCGGTATATCAAGGTTAACCGGGGCTGTGTTGGAGGTGCAGTGCAACAAATCGCAACCGTATTTTTTTACTGCTTTGGATAATGCTGCCTGTTCCCAGTAAGGATAGGTCTTTCCCGGAAGCTCGATGATGTGAAAATTGGAGCTATCTTCAAGACATTTATCCTCATCGGGTTTTACAAAAACATAATACTCATTTTTTAGGTCGATATGCTGGAGATTTTTAACAAGTTCTAGCGCTACGAAATCCATTCCGTGCTTTTTCTTTCTGAACAACCGTTGACCTTCTATTGCTATTTTCATATACTGATTCCGTTGGGGTGAAAAAATATGATTGAATACAAACAACCAATGGTTTCGCTCAGGATCATCCTGACCCCTTTGCTGGTTTTATACCATTGATTGTAATCGTAACTGTTATCGGGAACTGAGATCATGCCGACTTCTGCAAAATCTCTGAAAGCTTTTCGGTACAATATGCCTGTTCGCCTTGAATGACATGAGAAACTTACAACATTGATACGGCCTGGAAATATTTTATTCTGAATGAACCAGGCTTTAAGGGTGAGCGCTGCCGTGTATGTGCGGTCCCTGTCAACCCTGCTTGCCGGAGCTTTAAATAATCTGCAATTTTCAATTGTTTTGGTCGACAAAACCTTGTAGGAGAATTCTGCTGTATTAAATTGCTCCGTCGGATTGTACGTATAATCGAGGTCAACACCGGTAGTAATCAGGTAAAGATAAGATTCCCGGTTAACCATGGCTACGATGCTGTCGTAACCATATCCCGGCATCATGCCGTCAACCACCATAATTTTGGTGGGCAACGGCTGATTTTCAACCAGAAATGTGGCTATGTACCTCAAAAAGAGGAACAGGATCAAAAAATTGATACTCAGCATGGTCAGCCATCCCCAGATGGTGAGCCTGTAACTAACTCTTTGTCTGACCAGCGTGATTTTCATGGGTTTCAGATTTTTTCTATTACTTCGTTTCTTAGGTAGATTTTTTCCCAAATGGCCAAAACCAGCATATTGAATAATCTCGAATAATAAACTTGCTGATACCAAAACCAAACGTCCTGATTTTTAATGTTTGATTTAAGCGTTTGAATTATTTCTGTTTTGTCAACAAGTAGTTCATCCAATAATTTTGAGCTATTGATCAATTCGAAAAAATCGCTATTTCTGGCATCATCGTTAAAGAACATCGACAGGGGAACAAACCCGCCCTGCTTCTTCCTTGATGTGATTTTTTTTGGCATCTTATCGCGATAGGTCGCCTTGTGAATAAATTTCGCAACACCTTTTCCCTGCAATAACTCCTTTTGCGAACCTTTCACTTTGTATTTCACTGGCAGGGCATCAACAAAATCAAAAACCGGTTTCGAAAGGTATGGGAAAGAAAGGGGGATGTCGAACAATTCTGCCATTTGTGAGGCTTTGAATAAGATTATATTAAATGCTGTATGTGTGAGATCGACATTCTTTCTCCTGTTTTCATAGAGTTTTTCATAGGATGAAGTGAAAACCGGATCGATCCGGATCGTTTTGTGTTCTTCGGTTGGATACCTGAGCTGATTTGCATTAAAACCCCATCGGTCGGGATACACCACCCGATCGATTTTCCGGTTATAAAAATTGATCTTTCGCAACAGATTGTTTTGTTCACTTTCACCGGCCAGACCTTTGATTATTTTTTGCGCCAGAATGATCCCTGACACATTGCTAAACCATTTCATTGCGAGTTCTTTGTTAGCCGTTCCGAATAACTGGTCGTTTCCATCTCCGCCAAGTACAATATCCGGGTTATCACCGGCAGCCGAGCGCATCACCAGGTAGTTAATCATCAGCCCACTTTCCTGAAAAGGAACTCCGGTTTGTTTTACAATCTGAGGGAGGTCAGCAATCTCAGAACCGTTTATTTCGTAGTGTTTTAACTCCGAATTAAACTCATCTGCCATAATCCTGGTAAACTCCAGTTCGCTGTGAGGATTGTCTTTAAAGCTAATCGTATAGCTTGTTAAATCACCTTCATAAAAGGAACGAATACCAGCCAGGTTGCCACCTGAGTCGTATCCGCCGCTGAGCAAAAGGCCGATTTTTGATTTGCCTGCTATCCGTTTACCAATAGCTTCTTTATGAAGATCAAAATACAGGTGGGAATAGTCCTGAGCCGAACTGCTGCCATTCAATTCTATTTTGGGTTTGACAGAGTCCTGCAACTGTTCAGCCACAGGTACTCCCTTAGTAATATGGAGAAGATGTCCTCCCTTTAGTCTTTTAATACCTTCTATGCCGGTTTTTTCCGGTGGAATAAATCCGAACATCATAAAAAATGAAAGTGCTTTGAAATCAGGAATCGCATGAGCCCCGCTGATTTTCAGAAACAATCCCAGATCATTTGAGAAGTAACCATCATTGTAGAAAATCTGTGGACCGGTTCCTTTAAAATCGCGATAAATAACTACTTCGGATTCCTGTGAAATGATCAGCGTAAATTCGCCGTCAATAGCGGTCAGACCAGTTTTGCCCTTTGATTCGTAAAGTTTACGGATGGCTCTTAACAGTTCCTCGTTGTCGCCGTTGGGTTGGGTATATCCGGGAAGAGTGTAAACATTTCCCAGTAAAATATACCTATGTTGGCCCTCTTCCAAAATGGCTGGCTCTGCATCAGCATAAAATCCTTCATAATTAACGAAATCGGCCGGATATGCACCGGAAACCGTTTTATCATTAAAAAAGCCAAAAAATTTCATATCGATTCTTTTTAATTGCTTCCATGCCTGGTGTGTATAAATTTTTTATTTGCACCCCGAATGCGCAGAAGTGATAATGTCATTAACATAATTCCTTTGGGAAGGCTCATAGAAGCCCTCAGGGTTTTGATTGAATAAAATTTGCGTGGAATGGATAATAAAAATGCTGCTACAATTCCGCCAAACAATAAATACCAATAGATCGGTTTGATTAAAAACCAATAATAAAAAGTTTGATTGGTTGTGAAGTTTTCAACAAGCAAGCAAAGTATTGCTGCCAAAAAGCCCACACCCAATAGCAATACACGTGGAAAGAGTGCCAGTTGCATCACTTTGTCGAAAAAGTCAATGTTTAACCGGGTGAAAAGCTGTACAAATCCCCTTCCGATATTCCTTGAGAAATAGATAAATTGTGCCGATAACCACCTGCGTCGTTGGCCGCCAAATGCCCCTGAATGTTGAATCTTTTCATCCAAAACCAAAGCATCGTTCAGGTAGTGAATGGTGTGACCATCGCGCAATAAGATCAGCTCAAGTTCTTTATCAAAACCACCCACAGCTTTGATCTCCTTCATATACTGTTTCATTACCTTATAATCGAAAGCCATGCCCGAACCTATGAGTGCTGCACTCAATCCCAACACGCGGTGACCCTTGCGAAAAATGTGGTTGTTCACTTCCTCGCTGATGGCATCCAATATGGCAAAACTGGTATTATAGTTTTTTGCTGATCGATGGCCCTGTATAAAAGTTACCTCGCCAGTGAAATGGCAATTGATCTTGTGTAGGAAATCGTGCTCCATGATGTTATCGGCATCGAGAATTACCCCCAGATCGTACCCGTCACCCAACTCATTAAATGCCCTGTTTAAGGATTTGGCTTTTGTGCTTTTATCGAAACTAACCTCAATCAGTTTAATGGGTAAGCTTTTCAATCTTTCGACCGTTTGGGGCATAAATGAATCGGCGATAACAATAACATCATAATAATCGGTAGGGTAGGATTGACGGAGCGCATTTTTCGCTACATCGATAATTACAGAATCTTCACGGTATCCTGGAATCAATACTGCAATTCTGTTGTTTTTCTGATTTTGCCCGGTTTTGTCCTTGTAAAACAAACCTGCCAGTGCATACAGCAAAAAATAGGCAGAAGAATACGCCAGGTAAATGAATAGCAGAAGGAAAATGATATTCACCATATGTTTAAGGATCATTTCCATATGGCGTTACCTGGGTTTCCAAACTGTTAAAAAACCACTTGAAAAGGTCACCGGCAGTCGGTCGGCGATCCAACAATCAAGTTTTTGAAGAACCAGAGAATATCTTGCAAACAAAGAGAATGGAAATACATTTTCAACGAAGTTGGCTGCTCTTACATCCTCAATTTCAAATCCACTGCTTTCTGCCAGGTTTTTCAGGCTCTTTTTCGAAAAAAACTGCACGTGAGTGAGGTCTTCCGCAGATGACTGAATGGTTTCTCCTTTGTAACCCATCATTTTTTTAAGACCCAGAACCACTTTAAATGTAAATCCCTTTTTCCGGATTAGGTTTTGCATCCTTTTGGTGATCAGTACCTCCCTGGGACCAAATCCGTTAGGAACTGTTACAATCACAGCCCCACCCGGATTCAGATAGTTTTTAAAGAGTTGGGTCAGATCCTCCGGATGGTTTAAATGTTCTATCACTTCACTGCATACCAGTGCATCAAAACGGGTATCATTGAAGGTGGCAAGATCCTCGGCTTTCACTGTTTTGAAGGTCAGGTTTGGAAGTTTGTAATTTCTTTTAGCCTCTTCGATTGCTTCAGTGCTGATATCAATTCCTGTGACCTGGTAGCCGTACTTTGCCAGTTGAAAACTGATGTTTCCGTTACCACAACCGATGTCGAGCACTTTACCTCCCGGTTTTGTATGTTTTGAAAGGCTTTCGAGGATAAAGGATAATCTTTTAAGATCCTCAGCCCGGGTGTAGTGGGTGTAATTGATGAATTTTGCTTTTTTCATTAATCCGAAATCTTTTGTTTAGGGTTTTAACATGCCACATCACTGCCCTTATATAGGCTTTGAAGTGGTTAAACTGAAATTTTAATACATACAGCGTGAGACTTTTGGGTATGGCAACAGTAACCATATAAATACACGACAACCTGGCTGCTATTCCTGTGATGTTTCGTCTGGCGAATAATATTCTGTTTCGTGTAAAATAATAGGTTTTTAAAGTACTTGCTTTGCCTGTTGAAATCGATTCTTTGTGCATAACCACAGAAGCAGGCTGGTAAAAAATCCGGTATCCCCTGTTCTTGATACGCATACTCCAGTCATGTTCTTCATAATAGAGGAAATAGTCTTCCGGCATCATACCGGCCTCACGGATCACTCTGTGAGGAACCATCATGGCACAACCATGTGCAAAGTTGGTTTCGGTAACCTGGTCGTACTTCCCGTCATCCTTTTCGCGGTACCCTATACCATTCATGCGAAGGGTAAAAATGTTGATCTTGCTAAAGCCAGCATACTGTATGGTGTCGGGATGATAGTAAAACTTAATTTTGGGGCTTACCATCCCAATTTTATCATTGTTTTCAAACAGATTGACCATGGGCTCAAGGAAACCGGGTTCAACCTCAGTATCATTATTGATAAACAGCATAAATTTGCCCCTGGCATGCATGATGCCGAGGTTGTTCCCACCGGCAAATCCCAGGTTTTGATCGCTTCTGATCAGGTTTACCTCAGGATAATCCTTTGAAATCTGGTCAGCCGGTTCGTGGGAACCGTTGTCGACAACAATAATCTCCAGGTTAGGCCAGGTTACTTTACGAAGTGAATTGAGCAATTCGCATGTTACCTGTACCTGGTTATAATTGATCGTAATAACCGATATGAGCGGTTTGTCAGCCATATGTTTCAATTGAATGAAATATGGCTCTGGTTGGGGAAACTGGTGGTTTGTTGTTTATCCTTTTACCGGCGCACGTCCGATGCTGTAATAGGTGAATCCGAAATCAGCCATCTCCTCCGGATCGTAAATATTCCTTCCGTCGAAGATCACGGTTTGATTCATGAGCTTTTTCAGGATTTTGTAATTCGGAATCCTGAATTCATTCCATTCGGTTACCAGCAGCAAAGCATCGGCTTCGAGGGTTGCCTCATACATATCCGGTGTATATTCTATCACATCTCCCATACGTCTTTTGGCTTCTTCCATTGCAACCGGGTCATAGGCCTTTATTTCCACACCTTCTGCAAGCAAATGTTCTATGATAACCATCGAAGGTGCTTCACGCATGTCATCGGTGCCAGGTTTAAAGCTGAGACCCCAAATGCCTATTTTTTTACCTTTGAGATTGCCGCCGAAATGTTCCTTCACTTTTTTATAGATAACAAGTTTTTGATCGTCATTTACATCTTCGACAGATTGTAATATACGCAGGGGATAATTGTTGTCCTGTGCGGTTTTTATCAATGCTTTAACATCTTTTGGGAAACATGATCCGCCATACCCAACGCCCGGATATATAAATTTTGGACCGATACGGCTATCGCTGCCGATTCCTTTTCTAACCATGTTAATGTCAGCACCTACGATCTCACTCAGATTTGCGATATCGTTAATAAAGCTGATTTTTGTAGCCAACATCGAATTGGCAGCATATTTTGTAAGTTCAGCTGAAGGAATGTTCATGAAAATGATTGGGTGACCATTCAGAACGAAAGGTTTATACAACCTCTTCAACAGTTTTTCCGCCCTTTCCGATTCAGTCCCGATAACGATACGATCCGGCTTCAGGAAGTCGTTAACTGCATCACCCTCTTTCAGGAATTCAGGATTCGATGCCACATCAAAATCAATCCGGGCACCTCTTTTTTCGAGTTCACCGTTGATACGGGCTTTAACTTTTTTAGCTGTTCCGATCGGAACTGTACTTTTGGTAACCACCACCAGGTAGTTTTCCATGTATTTTCCAATGTCGCCTGCAACAGCTAACACATATGATAGGTCAGCGCTTCCGTCTTCGTCGGGAGGTGTCCCAACGGCAATAAAAGCAGCTTCACATTCATTGATCACCTCTTTGATCTCTGTCGTGAAGAATAACCTCTCTTTTTCAACATTATTTTTTACGAGCCTTTCCAATCCCGGTTCATAAATCGGGATGATACCTTGTTTCAGTCTTTCAATCTTATTAACATCAACATCCACACAATAAACAGTGGCTCCTGTTTCAGCCAGGCATGTTCCGGTTACCAAACCCACATAGCCTGTTCCGATGATTGCTATATTCATAATCTTTAATTAGTTATTTGTTTTTAAGCATTCTGATTCAAACGTATTCAATAAATCTGTACGAACAGCAGATTGCAGTAAAAACGTGCAAATATAAGCAAGTGTGGAAAGTTTTATTCGAAATGAATAATAGTAAATCTCGTTCATAATACGATTTATTGGGTTAAGGATTTGTACTTGAATTTTCTGAAATGGTTTTCATTTTTATCCGATTTTTTAACTGATCTTCCATTTTTTCACTCATAAATAAAAATGCCATACTCATATAGATGATCAACCCGGTTGGCATTTGTCCTAATATTCCATTTCCGTAAGAAGCTGCCATGATGCCGAATATGCCGCATACCAGTGCAATCATCCTGTTTCTCAGCCATTTGTTTTTGATTTTGAATAAGATCACCCAGGATGAGCGCAGGATAATAAAAAAGAGAATCCCCAGGTGCAAGGCAAGTCCTATGATTCCCTGCTCTGCCCAAATCATCACATACCAACTATCGGTAGGTGTATTAGCCAGAAAGGTATTGGGTGAAAACCGTTGACCCCAGTTACCGGATGAACCGATGCCTCCGCCCAAAGGTTTCGAGGCCATGTAGGATTTTAGTTTTCGCTGGTTTTCAAGTCTCACCTGCAGTGAAGGATTATCCTTGTCGAAAGCTGTCCTTAAGCGGGCTATATCATAATTTCCCTGCCCTATATGGGTGTGAAAAATGAAGATGTAAAAAGCCATGCCGGCAATACTTCCGATAGCGATCAGCCGGATATTTTTACTCAGGATCAGGTATAACATAAACCCGCCTAGAGGTACAGCAATAGCACCTCTGGTTCCTGATATCAGCATGCCATAAAAAAAAATGGCTGCAGCAAGCCCATACACAATACGGCTTATATTTTTAGTTGTAGTTAGTGCCAGAACGGTGAAAACCACACCTGCATGTCCCATGGCGGCTCCAAATTGCCCTGCATCACTAAAAAATGAGAATACCCTTAGTTTTCCAAACAAAACATGTGTCAGTGAACCGCCGCCATCAAGCCATGCTTGTTCCCATGGATCCGGACCGATAAATTTTTGCATCATTCCTTTCATCACACCAAGCAATGCAAAAAACATCCACAAATGGAAAAATTTACTGAGTTTTTCCGGGGTGTCGAGAAACATTAAAACCAAAGGAATGGTTAGCAACATATGCAAGGCAACTCCCCGCATGGCGTAAAACCATGCTACCCGGCTAACCGCCTCGGGGTTTACCAACTGGAACAGTGCGTATGAATACCACAAAGCTGCAAGTAACATCAGCGGATTTCGTGCTTTTTTGTAAATATCTTTATCATGAAAGTATTTAAAGAAAACTGCGAGATGAATCAGAACAAGCATCGAATCGATAATCAAACCCAATGAACCAGGTAAATAGCGGGTGAGGCCCAGAACTATATAGTTGATTCCGAAAAGTACCCATATGCCCCGCTCAGGATTTTTAAAAAGGGCAAAAAGAAGCAATAAGCCAACCGGTATAGCGATTCCCATCAAAGCAATGAGAAGGCCATGCAAAGCAATCAACCATGCAAAGGCTATAATTAGAAGCAAAAGGAACGGAATTATAATGATCTTTTTATTTTGCAGGCTCATTTCGAACATGATGGATCCTTTATTGAAGTTTTGACCTGACTGATAAGGCCAGCCTCCGGTAAAAAATAAAGCCTTCTGTGAATATATGAATGGGATTCAGATTCAATAGTCTGTTCAGGAATATCCAGCCGTAAATCATTCCTGTGATCGTAAAAACAACAGAAACGGCCGCTACCATCACCAGTGATTGAAAAATGAATACCGCCAAAAGATTTCCGATAAGGTTCAAACCCAGCATGATGTATACTTTCAGTGCATTTTTGTCGGGCATTTCAGCTGAATCGAGTGCCACTCCTGTAAATCTGTCGAACGGAAGGATCAGCCCGTACAAGAGGATCATCATTAAAATGGCTGTCATGAGCGGCATATCGGCCAGGTAATCTTCACCAGCCAGAAATAAAAGAATATGTTGCGAAAAAATAACTGCTGCTGCAATAACAGGCAGAAACAGCATGCTAACAGCGCCGGTATAGGTCATCAGGGTATTTTTGAAACCTTCGATATTTTGAGTTAGAAAACTTTTCGACATTTTAGGGCTTGCGGTTGCCAGAAAAGCATTTAAGGGGATCTGGATCAAATCAACTACCTTAAAGGGTATGGAGTAAATAGCAACCCCGGTTGCTCCCAAAATTGGCGATAAGCCGATGATCAACGTATCGGAACTGCGCAACAGACTGCTGCCGGTGCTCGTTAGTAAGGTGTATTTTCCGTAATTGATGATCTTTTTTATGGTGACCTTGTTGCTCACTTTCAGATACGACCATCCATTCCATTTTAAAATTACGGAAATGATACTTGCCGGGATGTTCGACAAAATAAAAAGGATGATCACCCTTTCCACCCCAAATTGCCAACGGAGATTTAACAGAACCAGAATAAAAAACGGAATATTGATTAGAATCCGGGTCCAGAGTATACGATCGAATCGCTGAATTGCATTTTGATTTGCGGTTGCATTGTTCCAGAAAACAGCAATAACCGACAGCAATGGGTAGTATTTAAAGAACAGGGTATAGATTCCCAACTTACTTTCCAACACCAGATAAAGCAGGTAAATGAAGGCCGATGAAATTCCAGCCAGCACCAGGTCGATCGCAAAGCCACTGCCCTGGAAGGTTTTCATGTGTTGGGTTGCTGTTACAGAACTGTAATGTATGATTGCCCGTTTGGTTAACCCATAACGTACCAGGTCAATAAGGGTTGATGCTGTTACGAAGATAACCCACTCGCCAAATGCTTCTTTACCGAGAGAGCGAACCAATAGCAGAAATGTGGCCAGGTTTATTCCCGCTACAAAAACGCTGGTGGCTAGCGATTGCAGATTTTTTTCCTGTACCAGTTTACGGGTAATCGTTTTCATTATCCCTGTTTAAAGTCAAACTTTTCAAAAAATCGTAACAATGCAATTCTTTTCACCATTTTCCTGAAACCGGAGCGTTTTTTAGGGACAGGACCGATAAAATCACCCAAATTGTCGATATCAACTTTGTTTAAAATAAAACCGATGGGTGTATCCTTCCTGATCTTTTGTACCACGTCAAGCATTTTTTTATCTGCTGTGTCCCAACCTCTGTCAGCACGCAATACATAGCCGATGAGATCGAAATCAGTATAAAACTGTTCCGGTAAAATATTCCCTATCAATGGTGGAATTTCTTCAAATGTTACATTCCGGTTCTTTTCGTCAGCAATGACATGATTTCCCGACTCCGGCGAAATATATTTTTCGAAATTCGAAATGAGTGTTGTTTTCCCTTCTCCCGGGTAATGACTGATGATGGCTACCCGCATCGGTTTTTGGAAAGACCCCGTTCTGTATTTTAATAGATTGTTGAATATTGATTTAATTGTGGCAGATTTGAGATGATCTGGAGAAACAGCACTTTTACCTGAATTTTTTAATGCAGGGAAATTCCCCAAACTTAAAAGACCTGTAATTTTTTCAGCTCTGTTTGAATTTTGAAGGGTAGTATCGAAGAAATGGAGCAATAAAAGAATGGCAAAAGTGCCGATAAAGCCTGCCAGGGCTGCTGCGATGATAATGAATTTACGTTTGCTTGGTAGCGGGCTTATTGGTAGCACCGGGGGATCAACAATTTTGATATTGGATGAAAGTTCGATGTCTTGTTGTTTTAATTTTGCCAGGCTGAGGCTGTGAAGAAGTGACAGATATTCCCGTTCCACAACATCAATCTCCCGCTCAATTTTTTTCAGATTTGCACCCAACGGGGCAAAATGCTGAATCGTTTGTTCAAGTTCAAGTCTTCTTATTTTAAGGGCATTGAGTTTTGCTGCTGCCTCTTCATACGCAATTACATTTTGCAACCAGTTGTTAATCACATCGTCCATGCGAAGACCCTCTTTGGTGTTTTCGTAGAAATGAAGTGAATCAATTGTGTTCCGCATTTTTTGTTTCAGGTCTTCAGCCCTGAATGCAAGTTCGTCAATTGTTTCGGTGGTGGTTACTGTGGAGTCGGTCTGCTGAAAGCGCTGCAAGGCAATTTTTTCATTCAAAAGATTAAGTTCCGATCTCATCTTAATGATGTTACTTCCCTGCAACTTTAGCTTAACACGGGCTCCCATACTTTCTTCCAGGTTGCTGATAACAGATTCGGCGGCTGCAAAATCAAGCATTACTGTTTGTCGCTCCAGTTCAAATTTTTCTTTTTCAGAAGCGATGTGTTTGGTTTGCTCATAATAATTGATGATCTTGTTATCCATGTTGAAATTGAGCAGCTTGCCTTCGGCATTTTGTAACTTATCGTGTGCAATGGCCAACTGTCCTTCGAAATATTGTACCACCTGATCGGTTTGGTTTTCTTTTAGTTTCGAGTAGCTGTCGATAAATGTGTGCACGAGCAGATTCAACACCTGGTAACATACTGCCGGATCGTCGGAGTCGTAAGTCAGTTCAATCATGTCGCTGTTGGCAATTCGCTTTGCTTTTACCTGAGAAATGGCCTTGTAACTGTAATGTCTGTGGTTTAGATTGATAAGTTTGTATACATGGTTCGATTCATCCTTGTTTTTATAGGCGAGCAGATTGTTATAGGTTTTTTCAAGCGAGTTTTTATCTACCAGTTTGAAAATTTCGGGAGGGGTTATTTTTTTTACCTCCATCAGGGAGTTTTGAGTTATTACAGGAAGCATTGGTTCATCCTGCATGAGATGCAGGGCATACAGTTTTAGAGCAGTTTCTTCAATGGTGCTGCGGGCTGTAATCAGGTTGATCAGGTTATCGAATGCATTGTTGATAGCGAAATAATTAAAGGAGGCATTTTGTTGCGATTCGATGGAGTACCCTGAGGCAATGCCGGTGTAAACCTTTGTTTTGGATGAATAGGTTTTTGGACTATCCGAGGTAAGCAAAAAAACAAAAAACGCAAGCACTACCGGTATGCCAAAAAGTAGTGCCAGATTTTTTCGCAATATTTTCAGAAACTCCAATATATTCATAACTTCTTGTATTCTAACTGTATGCCTGTAATTAAACTCAGTTTAGCCAGTGATTCCAGAAATTCCCCATGAGCTATTTCGAACTCAATCTGTGCTTTGTAGAGATTTCTTTCGGTAGATGAATAAGCTGCAAAAGGGATTTTGGAATCGATGAAATCTTTTTCAGCTTTTTCTACTTCCAATTCTGACGATTCCATTTGTTTCTCCCTGATCAGCATCACCCTATAATCACTCAGCGATTTAAAATACAACTCGATTACATAAGATGAAATTTGTTCTTTTGCCTGTTCCATCTCCTGCACTGCCTTGTCCACGTTGAGCGTAGCAATTTTGATGTTGTTCCTCCGGTTGATAAATGCGCTGAGCGGAATTCGTGCAGCGATCCCGGCGCTGTATCGCATCTGTTTGCTGTTGGTAAGCAGGCTGTAGTCGTAATCGTACGAAAACCGGTTCAGCCATAACTGATCGAATTGGCCATATCCTGCGTCGCCGGTAATGTTAATGTATTCGAACCAATCTTTTTGTTGTTGTTTAAGTTCTTCCTCTTTTAGTTGTGTTTCGTAGAGATAATAGGAAAACGATCCTGAATGGCCGATGGCTGCATGGATCAGACTATCAAGAGGAGGGAGGTTTAATTCTTCATGAGGATCAGAAAAAAGTAAAGTATCGGCGGGTATTTGCTGGCCATAACCAAAAAATATTACCATAAAAAAACACACTATGAAAAAGAATGCCGATACCTTACCTGATGTCATTTACAAAAGTTTTTTGGGTTTAAGCGATGTTGTGCCATCAAACCGATTCGCTTTGAAAAACAGCCCTGAAGGTTCGCAATATGATCCTGATATCTTTCCAGAACGTGTATGTGCGGGCATATTCGTTATCGAGTTGCTTGCGTTCTTCCGGAGACATTTCGGTGCTTTTAGCCCGTTTTTCAACCTGCCATAAACCTGTTAGTCCGGCAGGGGCAATAAATCGTTCGATCCATTCATCGGTCGTTAACAGTTCAGCCTCGTAAAGCGGAATGGGTCGGTTACCAACGATCGACATATCGCCTTTCAGAACATTGATAAGTTGTGGAAGCTCATCAATACTGCTGTTCCTTATAAATCTGCCAACCTTTGTAATTCTTGGATCATCCTTGATTTTAACAAAAGAAACCTCTTTCTCCTGCTGCTTCTTTTTGATGAACAACTCTTCGTCAACTTTACCCTCATCGTCAAACAGCTCATTTCTTCCATCGTGGATTGAAAAATCAGGATCAAACTTCAATTCGTTTGTATCTGTGTTGACGGCGTATTGATTTAGTTTCTTTAAGTCTTTGATCTTCGCATCAGCATTCATATCCATCGACCTGAATTTGTAGAAGTCAAAAGTTTTAAAACCTGTTCCGATCCTTTTTGAGGCATAAAACACAGGGCCTCTGGATTCAAGTCTGATGAGAATGGCCACGATAAGAAAAACCGGCGATAGCAGCAAAAGTGCCGTACCTGCCAAAGCCACATCAAATGCACGTTTTATAAAGGGCATTTGATACTCGAAATATTCGGGTGATGGAGCCTTTGAAATTTTTGTATTCCTGAATTCTGCGATCAATTGAACACGCGCAGCAAGTTTAACCGGATCGGCCGGAATTGTGTACACATCGTCTACTCCCTGCGTTAACAATTTTGAATAAACCGAAGTGTTTTGCTTTTCCGTTAGCAGAATGATGATCGTCCGAATGGGGTCGATGCTTTTGTTTAGCCAATCGAGATAAGCTGCAATGTTTTCTCCACAGGAAGCCGATTCCAGGACTATTAAGCCGGGTTTATTTTGCCTGAAATAGTCGCTGTTTTCCGTTGCATCCGGAAACATGATAAAGTCCAGCGATGGCAATGCTTTAGCAAGCCTGCTATAAAAGTCTTTGTCGTTTCCGATATACGTACCTTTAGTCGGGTTCATGATAAATGGTTTTAATTTTTTATTAGCCTGGAAAGCCGGACCTTCAATTCTGCTGGATTAAATGGTTTAACCACATAATCATCTGCTCCCATGTCGAGCATTTTAATGCGTTCATCAGAGTTGTGGATGCTTGATAGCATGATAATCGGGATTTTGTTGAACATGCCGGATGATTTTACCAGGCTCAGAAATTTGCGTCCATCCAATTCAGGCATCTGAATGTCGGAAATGATCCCATCCGGAATATTCCCCGACTGAAGCCATGTGAAAGCCGTGTGACCGTTTTCGAAAGTAACTACCTCGTAGTCTTTTGAGAGGAACATATTCAGCAGGTTCCTGATCTCGTATTTGTCGTCGATTACTATTACCTTTTTTTTCATTTTCATTTTGATTTTCCCGGGTTATTTAACATTCGATTGATATAAGTTTGCATTGTTACGATATCCTGAAAGGTTCCGGAACCAATCCGGGTAATTATCGCCTGCACTTTGCGACCAGGCACTGAATTTTAAATGGGCATTTGTAATATTTATCTTCTCTGCCGGATAGGTAAAACTTTCCGGAAGGTTTGCTGCCCAGGGATAATTGAAGTATGAGAAATAATACTTTTCATTGGCAATATCCGATTGGTCGTGACCCGTTCCAAACAAGCTAAAATCAACCAGATCTGTGGGTGGATATCCCGGCAGGTGAATTTCAACCGACCGGTTGTTGTTAACGATGATAAATGGATTGTAAGGAGGCAATCCAATTTGATCTTGTGAAAGCGGGTCGTTAAAGGATATTTTCATCCGGATGGTATCCGGTTCAACATAAGGATCTCCATTTCTTGTATTTACATATGTGCCACCCGATGGTACCTGCATCAGTTTGTATGCATCGTCGAAAACGATTACCACAGCCCTGGTTTGTGCTGCTTCTGTTCCGTTGCTCTGCAGGAAAATTTGGTTGTTAAATAGCGCCTGTCCTTCGACCTGTGAAACAGAAGCAGGATCAATATCCAAAGAAAACCCAAAGCCGTTTCTGAAACTTCCACCAATAGCCCTGAGAACGAACACGGGCATTAGCTCTACTACCTGATTGCCGGCATTGGTAACAGTTTTAAACTGGTAATCGATCACTATATCATTAAAATCATAATCTCCACGAAAAGGCCAGAGATCTTCAAAAGCAAAAGTGCCATAATCGGATGATGAGGGATAATAATTGTTATATGCTCTTTCGGGATCGTCAGGGTATTCATCAAATATGTTTGATACGCCATCACCGTCATCATCAAGCGGATCATCAATTATTTGTAAATTATCGGTATTGATAGCAGTGATCGGATTTGCCGTAGCATAAAAAACGGCATCGTTAAAATCGTTATCGCATGAGCTGTAATCTCTTCTGATATCCTCAAAACCCAACAATATGAGATCACGGTCAGGATCATACAAGAGCACATTGTGTTTCTGAAGATCGGGATCGGTTTCAATATTAAGCGATTGGTGAGAATAGTGCGTGTAATTACCTTCATCAACTTGCTGGCCATTCCATCCGTTGCCAACGAGCAGCCATCCTATTGCATATCCGGCCGGGAATGTATCGTTCGGTTCCGTGCTTCCGGGTTCGAAAAATTTCAATCTTACTTTATTACCCGATTGTAATGCTCCTCCGGAACCGCCATACGAAACATTGGGAAAAATAATGATCCTTTTTTCTATCTCATCCACTGATTGCGGAGGGTTGTCGAGCGGATAGGTGTAATAACCCAGTGCATTTCGCCAACCTGCACCTTCATGAACAAAAGTTACCCATACTTCGCAGGTCTCATCAAGAACCAGGTTGGCCTCTAGGCCATTAACAAGGTATTGGGGATGCGATTGGGGTAGAGACGAATTTTCAGGGAGGGTAGCATTAATATCCGCTAAAAAGTCATTTGTCAATATGTCTCCATTGGGTTCGAGGTAATCAGGATATCCCTGATTGCTGTAACCACCCAGGTATGTAAACGAGGCCGCCTGCTGACTTTCCAGCCATGAAAAGGATTTGATAGGGCCATCTGTTGGTGTAACCGTGATTTCCGAAGATATGTCCGGAATTTCAACAGGGTATATTTGTCTGAGGCCGATATACCTGGGGCACAAAAACAGCGTGTCGAGATAATCAGGAACATTTAACCCGAGTGTTATGCTGCCATTCTGATCAGCGTTTCCTTTGAACAAAAGCTTACCGGAGTTCTGGATGCTTGAAAAACTTAATCCTTCATTTACAAAAGGATTCTGGCTGTAAACTTCAAAATAGACATCCGCGATTTTTTCGTCCTGCTCATTTCTAAAATGTAATGATAGGTACTTATTGGAGGTTGTTTCATAAAGGAAATCGCCCAACACAGTTGGTTCGGGGATATTATTCTCGAATTCCTGTTTCAGGCAACTGCTCAGCAACAGCAAGCAGGTTGCAAGCGCTGTCATAATTCTAATCATTCTTCCTGGGTTTAAAAGAATTACCGTTTTCTACGGATTTTGTAGCTTTTTTACGTGTGTTACTAATTAATGTTACCTTGCCATATTCACGATTGGTGAGCCGCAGCCGGTTCCTGTTTTGTTGTTCCTTCTTTAAAATTCTTAAAAGTAAATACCGGAAATGTTATAGTGAAGGTGCTCCCTTTTCCCATTTCACTTTTAAGCTCTATGTTTCCCTGATTGCTTCTAACAAAATCGAGGACCAGCATAAATCCCAATCCACTTCCTTTTTCCTTATCTGTACCGTAGGTTGTCCATTGGCCATTTCCATATAACAGCATTTTCTGATTTTCATGGCTGATGCCGATTCCATTGTCTTCAACGGAAATTTTAACATGGTTTTCGACCTCTGTAACAAGAATTGAAATACGCCCCCCACTCGGGGTGAATTTAATAGCGTTTGACGTGAGATTTCTGATCACTGTCCCGATCATATTTCTGTCAGCATACAGCTCGATATCGGGGTCTGCTTCAATCAGTAAAGTGATATTCTTTTTGTCGGCTGCTGGTTTTAGTAAGCCGGCAATACGTTCAATTATTTCCAGAACGTTGAAATGGGTCCGTTCAATTTTTATACCCGAAAGTTTATTTTTTGACCAGAGCAAAAGGTTTTCGAGCAGGTCGAATGTTTCGTTGGTGGTGTTCAACAGCATTTCGACCAGTTCGTTAAAGTTCGCCCTGTCAATAAAGTTGCCCTGCAGCGCAGCCAGTACACTTTTAATATTGGCCAGCGGCGACCGAATATCGTGAGCAATGATTGCATACAATTTATCTCTGGATTTAATGGTCTCCTTGAGTTCTTCAGTTTGAATCGCCAGCAACCGTTTTTGCCGGAGGATTTCAAGCTGCGTGTCAACCCTGGCAAATAACTCTCTCTTTTTAAAGGGTTTCGTTATATAATCGATGCCTCCTACTTCAAAACCCCTGACTATGTTATTGGTTTCTGTAAGCGCAGTAATAAAAATAACAGGAATGTCACGCGTGTTTTCATTTGATTTGAGAACCGAACAAACCTCGAATCCATCCATTCCGGGCATCATGATGTCGAGAAGAATCAGATCGATTTTTACAGATTCTACGGTTTTGAGTGCATCGGGGCCACTGAATGCGACTGTCAGATCAAAGTTCTTCTCCCTCAATGCCAGACCCAACACCTTGATATTATCCTTGTTGTCGTCAACAATCAGTATTGAGTATTTCTCTTGTTCCATATTTTCCACGTTTTAAACAGTTACCTTCTTTTTCCCCTTTTTTAAGCCTTCCTTGTAGATGTTTTCAATTTTTTGAATCACCTCCGGGAATTTTGCAAGGCACTCTTCCAGGTGTTCAAAGTCAAAAACATCAAGGTGGCTTTTCAATTCATCTGCATATTGTATTAAGATTTTTAGCTCTGTTTTTTCGGCTTCATTTTTAAGTTTTGAAATAAAGGATTCAATTCTGTTGATTACCAACTTATCTTTTATGGCTTCCCATTCAGGCAAAAACAGATTTTTTAGTTTTTCGATCAATGGCGGAATATTTTGTCTGATCTTTTCCGGGATTGACTCTGACCGGCCATCGTTTATTTTTTTGTTTTTTATGATCCTGTGAGGTGCATATTTCCTGAGTGTCGAACACAATTCAACATGATGAACAGGTTTGAAGATAACGTCATTGAACAGTCCTGAATCATTAATTTTTTTATTGTCGTCGTCAAATGCCGATGCAGTAAATGCGATGATCGGTATTTGATGAAGATGGTCCGTCTGCCGGATTTTGGTTGCCAGTTCGAATCCATCCATGCCCGGCATTCTTAAATCTAGAAAAACAATATCAGGTTTTGAGTTGGCAATAACTTTCAGGGCTATCTCACCATTTGTGGCCTCTAAAATGGTTAGTCCGGGGGCCTGAACCAATTCCCGGATCGTATCAATATTGGTTTTAATATCATCAACTACCAGAACGGTAACATTTTCATAAACAATCTTGCTGTAAATGTCTATTACTTCTACCTTTTGTTTAAAGTCTTCAGGGATATAGGTTGACTTTTTAACATCATTCAAAGTGATCGTAAATTTTGAACCTTTCCCAACTAAACTTTCCACCCCGATGGTTCCATTCATTTGTTCGAGTAGTTTGTTAACGATGGCCAGTCCCAGGCCGGTTCCTCCGTATTGTTTGTTGGTTTTCCTGTCCTGTTGATGAAAAGCATCGAAAATATGCTCCAGGTATTCTTCGGAAATGCCTATTCCGCTGTCTTCAAAGATTATATGAAGATCACCCAGGGTACCTTTATCAATAAATTTGGCAGAAACACTCACAAACCCCTTATCTGTAAATTTAACTGCGTTTCCGCCCAGGTTCACAAGGATTTGGCGCAGATGTGTTTCGTCAAGTATGAGGTATTGGGGCACTGAATCATCAATTTGAATATTGAATGCCAGATCTTTTTTAGCGGTTTTGTCTCTGCAGATTTCCCGTGTTTCGTTTAGCAGATACCTGAGGTTTACGGGTTCAAACGAAAGCTGCATTTTACCTGCCTCAATTTTTGACATGTCGAGGATGTCGTTGATCAGATCGAGCAATAATTTGCCACTCGACATGATGGTATTCACCATTTTTTTATGTTGTTCGTTTTCGGTGCGGTGAAACAGCGATTCGCTAAATCCGAGAATGGCATTTAAAGGTGTCCTGATTTCATGGCTCATATTGGCCAGAAATTCACTCTTAGCTTTATTGGCCTGTTCTGCTTTCTCTTTTTCTTCATTGAGCGATCGAATATATTGCTTTCGCTCACTTACATCCCTCACACTGGCTACAACTTCACTGTTGCTCATGGATGCCATCCGGGCTTCATAATCATACAGTTGCTTATTCACCTTAAATTTAAATTCAAACAGGTAAGATCCTTCGCTGAGGCATTTTTGAATAGAATGAATAAACACATCAGCCGTTTTTTGATCGAAGAGGTTTTCTATTCTTTCAATCTTTCCTTCGAGGTTGAATGGAATTTGTTTACTCTTTTCGCTGATTGAGTGGTTTAAAACATGGCCGGAAGCATTAAGATATAACAGAAGGTCGGGTATTGATTCGATTATGGCCTTATTTTTTGCCTCACTTTCACGAAGTGATCGGTGACTGTGTTCTCTTTCAAAAGCATTTGAAACGATTCCACTCACTGTCCGGATCAGTTCAATTTCGGAGGTTGACCATTTCCGGTTTTCATTACATTCGTCAAAACCAATAAAACCAAATCTTTTACCAGCACTGATCAGTGGAAACACAATGATCGACTTGATCTCCTGCGGTTCGAGGATGTCGACAATGTCAGACGGAAATTCATGAATGTTTTCAGAATAGATGCGGCCATCCCTGTCGAGAAATTCTTTCCAGGATGGTATTAGATCGTATCCAATCTCCTGCAGAAGATCGATTTGTGGTGAAATCCCTTTATTGCACCATTCATATGTATTGGATGTAAATTTCCCATCCGCTGAATCCTCAAATATGTACGAACGACTAACATCTGTGTATTCTCCGATGATTCCAAGGGCCTCATTCATTATTGTTGTAAATTCACCGGGTACATTAAACTTTAATGAAATCTCAGAGATAATGGCCTGGTGTTTTAACGACTTCTCAAGCGCTACCTGCTGATTGTGCAGTTCCTCCTCTGTAAACTTAATTTCGGAGATATCGATATTGGTACCGACAACCCTGACCGGTTTATTGTTTTCATCATATTCAGTGACCTTTCCGGTCCCCATAATCCATTTATAGGTGCCGCTTTTAGCTTTGATCCTGTACTTTGAGCGGAATATGTCTGATTTGCCTGCCAGGTGATCATTGAGGTTTCGTTTCATTTCATCAAGATCAGAGGGATGAATCAGCTTGTGCCATGCATCAAGGGTTGGTGTTATTTCGTTTTGGTTGTATCCCAGGATTTTTTTCAGTCCGTCGCTCCGGTAAATAAACCCCGAAGGAATATCAAAATCCCACAATACCGAATTACTGCTCATCAGGGCCATTTCAAGTCGTTCTTTCCCATGCCTCAGCTGTTCTTCGTGAATAATACGTTCCGAAATATCAACCATTACACCCCTCACCCCGGCCGGTCTGTTATTTCTGATGATAACACTTGTGTAAACAAGCACAGGGATCGTATTCCCGTTTTTTTTAACGGCGATGTATTCTCTGGGTGATGAGGTGCCTTTTTCAACCGATTCCCTGAATTTGAGGGAAGCAATTTTTCTTTGATCCGGATGGAAAAGATTAAACGCACTGAACCCCTTATCAAGGTCCTTTTGCTCATAACCCAATTTTCGGAGCGAATATTTATTGGCATAGGTAATTGTTCCATGCAAGTCGGTTTCGCAGATCATTTCAGGCAAAAGTTCAATCAGGTCGCGGTACCGCTTTTCGCTTTCAATCAGCCTGTTTTTATTGATACATGATAAACCGGCATTTGCCAGCTTGTGATTGAGTATCTTCAGTTTGTGCGCCAAAAATTCCAGTCTGTCAGGATTGTTGTCAAACAACACCAAAAATCCAAATCCCGGCAAGTCCATAACGGAATATGTTGAACTATTCGCCAGTATACCTTTTTTGGGAAGTTGATCTCTGAATTTTTTCAGGTTTGCCGGTGTTGATTCTCCCGGAACCTCCTGCAGCTGATCAAGTTGGCCTGAATCAAGGGGCTTTCCTTTATATAAGCTAAATATGGGATGAATAACAATTTTTTTTGTTGATGACAATTCAGCCCTAAAAACTACACCTCCATCAAGTTTTAATTTGTTGATGTAAGATTGCAAACTGTTTTCGACCATTTTGGCCAAATCATCATGCACATCAATTTCTACTGCTATTTCAAGAAATGTCTTTAATTCATCCTGTCTGATTTCATGGGGCATAATAATCCTGTTTTACAAATTGATAACTCCCTGTTTTCGTTGCTCTTATTGTCTTGTCATGACGAAAAAGCCGCTTCGTGCAAAAGTGCAGAACCGAATCGATACCGGAGTTAAGCCTAATTTTAATTTTGAATTTGTGAACAGGAGAGGTGTGGCCCGATAAGAGATCATATCCGAAAACGATCAATTCCGGATGTAATGCGACCAGGTGCTTATACCTGAATATATAGGTATTAGCTGTGTTCATATTCGTTCTTTATCGGGTTGTTAAAGTCGTATTGTACGGCGATTTATGGAATTGGTTTAGCCGATCACAAATAATATTTCAGTAAAATGGCAGGCTGTAGTGAGGAGTTAGCGGTTATTATTCAACACAAACCGGTTATAAATAAAAAGTAAAACACCGGTGGCCAGGCCTATACCGGCAAAAATAAGCCAGATCTTTCCCGGCTGATAGGTTTGATAAAGTAACTGTGTGAGGTCTGTGCTGCTCAAATTCAGCTTTTCCATGGATTGATTGAAAAGCAGTGCATCATCGGTTGTTCGTGCATCAGCCGGAAGCTGAATGTTGTTTTCAGCAAGATACCCTCGAAGGAGGTTGTATTTATCTGATAATGATCCATATAAGTTGCCTGATAAAAGTCCACCCAGAAAATTTCCACCTGAGATGGGTAAAAAACTGTATCCCATGTAAAGCGCAACTTTTTCGCGGGGTGCAATTGTGCTGATATATTCCTGAATGCGTGGTGAACTGGCCATTTCGCCAAAAGCAAAAATCACCAGGCTTAAGGCAATCAACCAACCACTGGTATGAAAATAAAGTTGCCCCAGGCCTATGGCAGTAACAAAAATTCCACCGATTATAGAAGATACGGGTCGGGTCCTTTTTAGAAAACTGGAAATGATCAATTGAAAAAGAATGATTGTCAGGGCAGGGATATTGATCATCATTTCAGGACGGATTATCCCTTTATTTTCTTCCACATAACCAAATACGGGTTGTAATATTCCCAACTTATTATAGATAACGGTTGTGTCGACCCATTGCGCAATAAAGATCGGCACTGTGAAGAAAAGTTGCATATACATGGTCCAGAATCCAACGATGATCAAGAGGAAAAATACAAACTTAAGATCGATGAAAATGGCTACAGTATTGGAAACTATTTCTTTGAGTGCCTTACCTATGCTTCCGGTTTGTGCCTTCCTTTGCGGTTCGCGGTAGAAGAACAAAAGGATGAGGTTGATGCCAATAACAGCGGCACACATCATAAAAACATATTGCCAGTTTATATCGCGCATTTTGGAAGCAGCCCATGGCCCGATAAAACCACCAATATTCACGATCATATAAAATATTCCAAAGCCGACTGTTTCATTGCTTTTGTTGGTTGTTTTAGCCACCGTTCCCACGATGATCGGCTTGAAAATAGCACCTCCTACTGCGATAATCAAAAAGGCTGCGAACACAGGTGCATATTGATGAAATTGCCCCATGGCAAAATAGCCGGAGATAAGCGTTACAAAGGCTGCAAGAAGTACCTTCCGGAAACCAAACCTATCAGCTATTGCTCCGCCAATCACAGGTAAGAGATATAAAATTCCTGTAACGACTCCCTGCATAATACCCCTTTGCTCCTGCGTGAAACCCAGGCCACCTTTCGAAACCGGATCGGTCAGGTAAATGGATAAAACGGTAAACATTCCGTAATAGGCCCATCTTTCAAAGAGCTCCATGGTATTCGCAATCCAGAATGTTCGCGGAAAATTTCTTATATCTTTATTAAATGACATGGAGATAAAAACTTAAGAATTTCTTTTTTTACCGAATAACGCGAGCAATTTCCATTTGAAAAATCCACCTATATAAGAGCCGTATCTTTTAAAAAGTACCATATAAGCGCCTGCTGATTCGGTATGTTTCCGGTAAAAAGCAAAATCTTTTCTTACATTGTAATTTGATTTTATCGACACCATTGATTTATATAATCTTAGGAAACTTTCATCGTGTTTTAGTCCGGTTTGTGTGGTGTCGTTGTATATAACAAGTTCGGGACGGGCTTCTATCTTAAATCCGGCTTTTTTGGCTCTGAGGGTAAAATCGGAATCTCCATGGTATTGTGGAAAGTTTTTTTCATCAACAAGCCCTATTTTCTGATAAACTTCTTTTGGAACAACAGTTCCCATTCCGGTCAGCCAATCGCACAACACAGGTTTGTTATACTTATCGCTATCGGGCTCAGTGGAGCCTACCATAGCTTTAAAACCTGTTTTGGTATTGAATATTCCCCCCATCGACCAAATGGTATCAGGATTATGATAGAGTTTAACTTTTGATCCAAGCACAACAGGTTCAGTTAGCTGCTGAAGTAAGCCGGAGAGGTTTGGGAAAAAATCATCAGCAGATTTCACATCGTTGTTCCACCACAGGGTATAATCTGCCTGCAGTTCATCCAGTGCAAACCGTATTGCTTTGTTTATCCCACCGCTCCACCAAAGGCTACCATTGCCATGCTGCAGGTGAACATCCGGATAGTTTTTTCTGATCCAGTCAGACGTACCGTCGGAACTGCCATCATCCGTAATTACAACTTCGAAGCGGGTATTGGCTGGATTTGCCTTTTGGGTATGCTCAGCCAGATAGGTAAGGCATTTTTGAGTATATGATAGTCCGTTGAATACAGGAAAAACAATAGCAATTTTAATCATGAACCGGTTGTGTTTGTAGTTTTTTTTGTTTCTTTTCGAGGTATTTGTATTTTTTATCGTGCCTATCGATATCGATGATATACATAATTGCCAAAATGGTGGTAAATGCATCCGATCGGGCGAATATTCCCCCCATGATCATTCCGATCAGCGAAATAAAAATATAGTACTTAAAGTACATGTATTTGGGATCAATCTTCATGGCCAGGATTTTTCTGACGATAAGAATTACTGCAATTACATACAAAATCCCGTATTTTGTGTATTCACCCAATAATCCGATATCGTTCTGGAAGTAGCCGAAGTCAACCTTATAATACCAGATTCGCATGCCATATGCTGATGCCATATGTGATTCGCCATTTCCGATGATATAATTGAGTGGAGTAGGGGGAAATTCGTACAGAAAAAATTTGGCGGCCTTTACCCTGATGTCGTCACCCTCTTTGGCAGATTGCTCTTCAGAGACTTCAAGCAGGTTCAGGAAAATATCCTGGAAAATTACCATGATGGATGCTGCACCTACAATTAATAAAAAAGCGATCAGCATTTTGGATTGAACCCTTTTGCTAAGAATTAACATGATTATGGTTCCCAGAAACAGCAGCGCAAGTGGAGTTCTGGTTCCCTGTAAAATGGTAACAGCAATGGCAGCGACACAAAAAAGGGCATATTTCAACTTTAGCTTTGCAAAAAACTCCTGCAAACAATAAAAATATACCATTACAACAAAAGCTTTGGCAGGCAGAAAAATCCGAATGGTTCCCCGTTCCTCGTCGGCCCTGGTTCCAAACAACATCCTTGGATAGCTCACATATTGTATCAGGAATATAACGATGTATATCACCGCAATGATGATGATCAGCTTTTCAAGGTCTTCGGGCCGGATCCGTATGGTGTGCAGAAAGAAATAGAACAGGTAAAAGTACATCATTCGCTGGGCCCAGGCTGTCAGCATAAAATTTTGATCATGTCCCCATTTAGCTCCGAAAGTGCTGAGCAGAATAGAAATAAAAATGAGGGATATCTCATACGTGAAATTTTGCTCAAATCGTCTGGATGGATCATAAATCAAACCCAAAAGAACAACCACAAGCATCAGCATGATAGCTCCGAAAGCTACCATTAAAATCAGGTTTTTGGGTACCAATGCAAACCAGAAAAACTGGGAAGCCGATATGAGGATGTAAAAGACGCTGATGTTTCGGAGCATTTCTGAAACCGTTAGTTAAAATCGCAAAGGTAAAGATTGTTTCACATACGTGGATTTATCCTTTTCGTTTTAGTTTTTTTAATAACCTTCGTTTCAGGATTTTCAGCAATATGGGCGTTTTGTAAATACTTCGGTGGAAGTAGGTTTGTTCCTCCAGAAATTCCTCCAGGTTCTGTGATCTGCTTGTTACATTTTCTGATTTTACAAAATGGATCAGGTCCCCCTTGATATTCATGATCACATTCATTTCATGCGGTTTCATGGTGCGGTCGAAACTGAATAGCGCATCTGAACAGGCTCTGCTGGTTAATACGTAGGGTTTGTTGTATTTGGTTTTCCATCCATACAGATCTGTTTCGTAATCATAGTCTTTAAACTGACTTGTTAACCTGTTCAGGCGATCGGGAAGCAATTCTGCAAATACATCATAAACATTTACTGCATCATCCAGTTCCTTGAATACAGGTTCGGCAAGCTTTAGTTTTAAAGGTGCCTGCAGGTAAAACGATCTGGTAACCATATTGGTTCCTATGTCAGGAAAAGTTGTTGAAAAAGAATACCGTGGAAAAACAAAATATTTATTGAACTTAACCACGTATGCAGTAAAATATCTTTTCCACGAATGCTCAGGCCATTTCATGATTGGTTCTGGGATGCCTGAAATTGTGTTCAGATCGGGATCAGTTTCGTACCAGTTTCTGAAACCTGTCCATTGTTCTTTGGTCCACACCTGCCCAAGTGATGCAGGCATCTGTTTGAAAAATACGCTTGAATCATCATCAATTGATGCGAAAGGCAGTTTGGATGTTTCTGAATAGGGCAGGGAATACAATGAAATACCAGCGATCCGGTTATCATGAGCATAAAAATTGATCGCTTCGAGGGCATACTCATAAAATACCGGAGAGAGAAAAAGGTCATCTTCAAGAATGATCACTGATCCGTATGTATTCACCAGGTCACCGCATTTAATCACATGATTTCGCAGTCCTAACCTTTCCGGGTGATAAATAACTTTTTTTTCTCCGAATTTCCAGATATAAGCGTTGGCAAAGTCTGCAACATCCTGGTTGGTTCCATTGTTGTCTATGGATATCACCAGGGTTGTATTGGCAGGATAGGAAGCCTGATCCAGCGAACGTAAAATCCGGGCGAGTGAGTTGATCCGGTTAAATGCAACCACAACTAATGCAGGCTGATAGTTATTTCCCATATTCTTCCAGTTCAGCAATTTTAGGAATTCTGAAATTCAGGGGATTACTCACTTTTTTTTAAGTTTTCTTAAGGTAAGTTCCCTGATTTTCAATAATTCATTTCGCTGGTTATACAGCAAATGTAAGAGATAAATTCCCAACAAAAAGTAAAGATACACCTGTTTCTCAAAATAAACACTGATCATCAGGCCAAGACCCATAATTAATTTGGGAAGCCAGAATTTGAGAATCTGCCCCATCGAATACCCGAATATCTTATAAAAACCAAAATAAAGGAAGATGGGTACTATAAAGATCATATAGCTAAATGCATAGGCAATAGCCACCATGAGCATCGAATAAAAAGCACCTGAAATTATTGCCAGCACCATGATGATTGCAGAAGTTACACCAAGGTACATGAATCTTTTTTCCTCCTCGAGCAGGATAAATACATGTCCGGTCGTCGAAATCATGGTTTGAAACATGATCAATATGCCAAAGTAGGGAAGGAGTTCAGCCACGCCCAACCAGTTTTCGCCCCAAAGTACCTGAACAAAGGTGTGAGGAATAAGAATCAAAACGGCACCTATCGGAAAATTGATCAAACTGATAATCCCCAAAATGCTCATGTATTCACTGTTAACATCTCCTCCCTCCGATTTGAATTTTTTGAGGCTGGGATAAAGCACAGTTCCGAATAAACCTGTGATTACATTCAGTGAAAGTTGTAACATTTTGTAGGCCCGGTTGTAAATCCCAAGGTCGTAGCTGCTGTAAAATTTACCAATGATCAGGTTGTCAGCATTCCGGGCCCAGTAGTTGATCAGGTTAAATCCACTCAGGTTGGTGATGAGGCTTTTTGTTTTCCTGAATGCCACGAGGGTGTAACTTATCGGATAAAACCTGAACCCAAGCCTGAGTTTCAGGTCAAACATGATGTATTGAACAAGGTTGAGAACAATTTGTGGAATGATCAGGGACCAGTAGCTGAATCCGAGAAAAGCCATGATGATCATCAATGCAATGCTCACCAGGTTGGAGATCAGCTTAACCTTGCCGATATAATTAAAATTCAGGTTTTTGGAAAAAACAGCCATGGGTGCTATCCGAAACGCTCCCGCTATAAAGGTAAGTGCCATAACCATGGTGGGGAAAACAAGGGTCATGTCATCATAAAAAAGCGCTATGGGATATGCCAGGAGCAACATGATGACAAAAAGCAACATCCCGAAATAAAAGGAGAGGTTTGTGATGGCCCGTTGAAATGTGTAGCCATAATCACTCCGGATGATCGCGAACGAAAGTCCAGCATCAGCAAATATGGTAACAAAACCGGTAAAAACGGTTATCAACGCAACATATCCGTATTCTTCAGGGAGTAGTAACCTTGAAAGTACGATAGAAGCAAGGAAGTTGGCTGCCTGTGAGCTGTAATTGTATCCTCCCAGCGTCAGAATATTCTTAAACAACGACTTTTTAAAACTCACATTAAAAAATTTGGAAATTCAATAAAATCTGTAAATTTCTGTAATACGAAAGAAATACGGGAGGGTTATTTCTGATCATCCTGTTCATGACATCTCCTGCCCGGTAAATTGTTGCAAATAATGGCGCCAACAACTTCGGCAAAAGTAAATTTATTTTCGAGATGAGTTTTATGCCATTTTAGCCAATCTTTCCTCCGGTTCAGAAAACGTTTGGCAAACAAAATGGCATATTTTACACGATGATTCCGGTAATGTTTTTTAAAATCATCAATCAGGTTTTTATGTTTAATTAATTGGTTGTCGCGAAAACAAATGGAAGTATTGAGCCTGTAAACCATCGAATTGGTGATGCTCTCATTGTGTCGTCTTGTGTAGCTAAGCACTTTAAAAATAAATCCAAAGTCGGATCGGGATAAAATATCATAGGCTAATTCAGTATCGACATGTAAACTTACCTCGCTGAATATTTTGGGGTAAATTGGTAGTTCCCTGAGTACGCTGTTCCGGAATATGACCGTATTACCTGAACCCGTAACGTCTATTCTGAGCAATAATTCATCAGTTACTATTTTTTTCCCGTTGAAAATCTGACCTTTATAGATGTCGAGGCCATTTCCCCTAACTTTAGAGCCATCAATCCGGTAGGACGAGCATATACCCACACCGGCATTATTCTCCAGTAGCGTTACCGTTTCGGAGAGATATTCGGGCATTAGCCAGTCGTCAGCAGGAACGATCTTAAAATAAACTGCTTCAGGTGAAGTGTTGCGATAGGTTTCGTTCCAGTTTTGCATCACATCAAGGAAATCCTTGTTTTTAACAAGTTTTATTCTTTGATCTTTAGCCATATAGGAAGTAACAATGGCATTTGTGTTGTCAGTACTGCAATTATCGATAATAACACATTCCCAAGTTTGATATGTCTGGGCTATGATTGAATCAAGACATTCAGAGATATATTTGTCGCCATTATATACCGGCACTCCGATTGATACCAATGGTCCCTCAGTTAGCTTTTTGTTGTTTTTGATCATAGACGTCGTGCAGCAGCGTAATTCCCTTATGTTTTTTAATCGAGTGCAAATTAGTAATTTATAAAATCAAATACAAATTAAACCATTTTTAATGTATTGACTAATTCCCCGTTTGTAAATAAGAACAAATAGTTAAAAAAAAATGTTGAGGAATTGCTTCAGGTTTGAATATCCCTCTACAGTTCCCGTATCTAAGCATTGAACATCATCCATCGGAAAACCCTGTATTTTAAATCCCTGGTCTGCCGCTTTCATAAATATCTTACCCAGTTGGGGTTCTTCGTTCAATTTTGCTTGATCTGTTACTTTAAGGTAATCGTGCAAAAATTGTGAAAATTTAAAATTCCAGATTGCAGAAAACCAGGCGTACCTGAGGTTAGCGGCTGATTCGCTTTTAATAACAATTTTTTTGATTTGATTATTCTTATCAATGTCAACCATGTCCCATTTTGTAAAAGCATTTTGGGGGAATAAGCCAAGCAAAACATCAGGCTTTTCCCTGATAAAAGATGCTTTTAATTTAGAAATTGCCTGTTTTGAGCTAATCACAATATCGGGGAATCCAACGACGATGTTTTTATTTTTAATAAAGGGGTAAGCAGCATCAATACTGAAGGGTGGTCCCTGCAGGTTTTCGGTAACATGGTATGCAAAATCAACCCATTCACGTTTTCCTCCCTGGTAATAGGCTGGAATATCCCATTTTCCCGCGCGAAGTACAAAATGAATGTTGGATATTCCGGCTATTTGTAAATTTTCGATCAGGAATGAAGAAATAACCCTGAGTTTTGCTTGACCATGACTATCATTTTCCGCTCCTGCAGGAAGCAATTCCTTACTAAACGGAAGAGGCGACAACCGCGTAGCCATTCCGGCTGCAGGTATGATTGCTGCAAATTCTTCCATGTCTACTGTCTTTTTTTAGTGATAATTCTGCCTTGCAGGGATCTGATCACAATTTCGGAAACAACAGTTTTGGACGACCTGAACAGCAGATCAACTATTATTTCAGCTACTTCCCTTGCCGGAATTAATTTTTCGGGATCATAATTTCTGTTTTCAGCCAGGTGGATTTTCTGCTGCATTGGTGTGTCGGTAGCTGCAGGATACACACTGGTTACTTTTATGCCATCGCCTTCCAATTCGGCCTGGAAACTACCTGCAATCGCACTTAATGCATGTTTGGATGCAGCATATTGTCCGATGCTTTCCCAGGAATTAATTCCGGCTGTTGAATTGATAAAAACAACTCTTCCCTGGCTTTTTTGTAATGGTTCAAGTAATTCCTTTGTGATGAAAAAAGGTGCCCGCGTATTTACCTTGTAGAGTTCATCGAAGTTTTCGATTGAAGCTTCCTCAATCCGGCCCGCATAAAATACGCCGGCCGAATGGACCAGGTAATGAATTTTTTTTGCTGTTTTTTTTGCCGCTTCAACCAGTTTTACCAAATCCTTATCAATGGTAAAGTCAGCTTTAATATACGAAACAGGTGCACCGGCGGGCAATTCATGAGCTATTTTTTCCTGAACAGAATTAAAATTCCTGCCGCAAATGATCACGTGCACTCCTTTCCGCAACAGCATCAAACTGATCTGCAAGCCGATTCCACTGGTGCCTCCGGTGACAAGTGCAGTTTTCATGTAGTTCAGGTATTAATTAATTTCTTTTAACAAATCCGCCTTTTCCAAATCATGTGCAGCGTTAACGAGCAGATTGAATGGCAATCCTGCCTTATTGGCAATATCAAGCATGGTGTGGTTGCCATCGGATAAACTTAAAACCCAAAGAATAGCCATCTGGTAGTCCTGCTGATTGCTTTGTCCCCCAACATTTTTATATAGTCCCCTTTTACCCAGTTGAGGTTCACCCTTTGGATTTAAATTGATCCACTTGCGGTTACCCTCCATCACTGTGAATACATCCAGTAAAAGCAAATACGATTGGGCCATGTTTGAACCGGAAATAAAATCAAGGTTGTCGGCTGAGGTATGATATTCAGGAAATTCACCATGTGGTTTACGTGAAAGTCTTCCGACTGGAAGATCAAAACCGGGTGAGCAAAATTGCCGTTCATCATAGCCATAGGGCGACCAGTTTCTTATTTCAGAGCCCTCTTTATCCGCTAAAACATATGCTAATATTGTATCAGTAGCGGTATTTTCCCTCCGGGATTTTTTATAGTGAAACGGACTGGAATCACCCAGCAAATTGAGCACCAAACCATACCTGATGTTTTTTAAAATATTCTCGTTTCGGCTCAGCCATGTAATCGATCCGATTGTTCCGGGAATAAAAATAAACCGGTATGAAAAATGAGGTTTGATGGTTGTTAAAAATGCTGCAAGATGTACTGCTACAGCTATACCACTTAGGTTGTCATTACAAAGTGAGGGATGACATACATGACAACTGACCAGAATTTCTGCTTTTGTTTCACCTTGTATATAAAACTCTCCATACGTCAATGATCCCGGTTTAATATCCGAATCAATTTTTACTTTATAATTTTTATTTTCGAGCCCCACAAGCTGATTGTGGCTCATGCAAAATCCCCATTGCCGGTTGTGGTATGAAGTTCTGTATGGAACCAGGTCAGGTTGCCCGGGAAGTGTGAAAATATGCTTTTTAAGTTCTTCAAGAGGTATCGTCTCCTCCACAGGGGTACTGTAATTCAGCACATGGAGGTTTAGTTTTTTAAAGTCGATGATCTTTTCTCCCTTGTCATCTTTGATCCAGGCATCGCGGATGTTCCATTCTTCAGGTATTTCCCAATCGAACACTTTTGTGCCTGTTGGCACTTCAATAATATCAAGCGGAATATATGATTTGATGATTTGAAGTGTTTCTCTGACTCCATTGCCGGTAATGCTCCGGCAGATAGGGTATAACCGCTCAGCAAGTGCATACATTGAATTGCCGGCCTGTATTGTGTCGATGTTTTTGATTTGGTTGGTAATTTCCATTAAAATTCCTCATTTTCAGGTATAAAAATCACAAATCTACCGCCCCATTCCCGAATGTAATTCAATTGGCTGCTGATCTCGTTTTTGAGGTTCCAGGGCAGGATGATCACAATATCCGGCTTGTATTCGCTGATTTTATCTTTACCAAAAACCGGAATATGGCTACCCGGAAGAAATTTGTTCTGTTTATAGGGAGAGGCATCCACAACAAAGGTGATCAGATCGGTACCTTTGATGCCCAGATAATTAAGCAATGTATTGCCTTTGGCTGCTGCGCCGTATCCGATGATCTTGTTGCCGGCTCTTTTACGGTTGATCAAATATTCAAGTGCATTGTATTTGATTTCATCAACCTTTTGCTGAAACCCACTGTAATACTCCAGGGTGTTGACACCTGCCTCCACTTCTTTTTGCAGAAGTGCCTTTACAGCAGGACCGATCGGTTTCGTAGAATCATCTTCATGCTTTGCATAAATCCGCAATGATCCGCCATGCGTTGAAAGTTCTTCAACGTCGAACATCTCCAGCCCCTGTGATTTAAAAATGTTTTTTACTGCATAAAATGAGAGGTAGGAAAAATGTTCATGATAGATTGTGTCAAACTGATTTTCAGCAACCAGTTTCAACAAATGCGGGAATTCCATCGTAATAACTCCCCCGGGATTTAAGGCAATTTTCATCCCTTTAACAAAATCGTTGATGTCAGGTACGTGAGCGAGCACATTGTTCCCAAGCAACAGATCCGCACCGATGCCTTTATCTGCAAGTTTTTCCCTGGCCAATTTGGAACCAAAAAAATCCACGATGGTTTTAATTCCTTTTTTCTCTGCTTCAGCGGCTGTATTCGCTGTTGGATCGACCCCAAGAACCGGCACCCCCGATTCTTTAAAATATTGCAACAGATAACCGTCGTTGGAAGCGATTTCAATCACCTGGCTATTTTGATCATAACCAAAACGATCGATCATTTTTTCGGTATATTTTTTAGCATGTTCAAGCCAGGAGGTCGAAAAGGATGAAAAGTAAGTATACTCTTCATCAAAAATTTTATCGGCCTTTTGCATTTCATCCACCTGAACCAGCCAACAATTGTGGCAAATGAATATTTTTAAAGGAAAATACAATTCAGGTTCGCTGAGATTTTCAGCATTTAACATGGCATTGGAAACCGGAGAAAAAGAGAGGTCAACAAATACGTGTTCTAATTCGGTTTTACAGTGTCTGCATTTCATATTACCAGTCCTTCAAATTGTGATTCTGAGATTAAAGGGAATTCTGTATCACGATCCGAGATAATTTTGGGGTTAAAGGGCAGGTTGATCTTCAATTCAGGGTCGTTATGCCTGAGACCGCCTTCAAATCCCGGTTTATAAAATTCGGTGTGAAAATAGACCAATCCCGAGTTATCTTCCAGGGTGATGTATCCATGGGCAAATCCTTCGGGTACAAGAATCATTTCTGCTTTATCCGCCGATAGATCAATGGCAAAATGTTGCAGGAATGTGGGAGAGTTTTTTCGAATATCGATGATGTAATCACGAACTTTACCGCTCATGCATCTGATCAGCTTTGTTTCGCTGAATGGTGGAATCTGGTAATGAAATCCCCTGAATGTGTGCCTGAATTTATTCAGCGAATGGTTCACCTGAACAAATTCCTTGTTGAAACCAATCTCTTTAAATTCCTTTTTGCAGTACATCCTCACGAAATAGCCCCGCTCATCCTCGAAAGGTGACAATTTTATTAAAAAAGCATTCCTGAGATGGATTTCGTTAAAGGTCATACCACAACAAACAATTGATCGTTAATAATGTTTTTTTCAAGGAGGTCAGTAATGACGTGAAGCCTCATATAATGAGAATTCCGGAAGTTTTTGTCTTTAAATTCCATCATCATTAATCCGTCGAAGAGGCCTTTTACAGAAGCCGTAAGATCAAATGCCGGCTGATGTTCAGGAGCAAGTTTTTTAAACAAGCCAAAATCAACCCTGTAAGATCGTTTATCGGGCGCTGCATTTTTATTTACAGAAACATTTACGTTAGGATAAAGTTCTTTGATTTTTTCAGCGAGTTCAACCACTCTGTAATTCCAAACATCACTTCCTGTATTTACAACAAGGAAATCTCCTCCGTTGGAAGCTTCGCGCTCATGCGACCACCGGATAGCGCGGGCCATATCAAGAACATTGATCAGCGGTCGCCACGGGGTTCCGTCACTCAGAATGGTGATTTCGCCAGAGGTGATGGCACAAGTTACGAAATCGTTCAATACAAGATCGAGTCGCAGCCGTTCGCTCATGCCACATGCCGTAGCAAAACGATGACATGTAATTTTAAAGTTTTTGTCGGCAAGGGGTGCCAGATCATTTTCAGTATACACTTTCGATTTGGCGTAGGCCGTTAACGGATTAACCTCTGAACTTTCTGTCCGGGGTGCATCTTCGGCTGCTCCATAAACACTGCAGCTCGATGCATAAATATAGTTTTTAACGCCGGCTTTTTTCGCTTTTTTTGCAATATCAACTGCAGCCTTGTAGTTTATGGCCAGTGTGGGTTCTTCAAACTTATTACCAATCGGATCATTGGAAATGGCTGCCAGGCTCACAACCGTGTCAACACCTTCCAGTAAATGATCGGGGAAGTTTCTCACGTCTCCGTAAACCTGCATGTTAAGATACGACTCGGGGATAATTCTGTCGCTCGTAATATATTTTGAGAAGTAGCCTGTGTCGAAGCCAATTAATTCAGCATCCGGATAATGTTTTCTGAATTCTCTGACTACACCCGGTCCTACGTAGCCAAGATTTCCGGTAATTAGTACTTTCATGTAGAGTTAAATTAATAAGATTTATTATTTCCATTTTTTCCAGGGAGTATTGGGCGATGCCCAAACATCCTCCAGTACGTTTTTATCTCTCAGTGTGTCCATATTTTGCCAGTATCCACCATGCTGGTAAGCAGCAAGTTTGCCTTCTCTGGCCATGTTTTCAAGTGGTTCTCGTTCCCAAATAGTAGAATCCCCTTCGATATAATCAAAAATTTGAGGTTCCAGTACAAAAAAACCACCATTGATCCAGGCAGAATCGTGATCGCCTTTTGGCTTTTCCCTGAAACTTGAAATTTTGTTTGTTCCTGTTTCCATGCTAAATGCTCCGAAACGTCCGGGAGGCTGAACAGCAGTAAGGGTGGCAAATACATTTTGTTTTTTATGGAAATCGAGTAGTGTATGAAAATCAATATCACTTACCCCATCTCCATAGGTCAGGAAAAAAGTTTCATCACCGATATATTCCTGAATCCGCTTGATACGCCCACCGGTCATGGTGTTTTGTCCTGTGTCGATCAGCGTCACCTTCCAGGGTTCAACCTTATTGTTGTGAATTTCAAACGAATTATCCCTGAGGTTAAAAGTTATATCACTTTGTAAGAGGTAATAGTTTGAAAAATACTCTTTAATCATTTCACCTTTGTAGCCGCAACAGATCACAAAATCATTGAAGCCTTCGGCAGAATACATCTTCATGATGTGCCAAAGAATCGGCATACCTCCAATTTCAACCATGGGTTTTGGTCTTACGCCTGTTTCCTCACTGATGCGGGTTCCGAAGCCTCCTGCTAAAATTACAGTTTTCACAATAGTTGTTTTTTAAAGTGTATAAGTTAATTAGTTATTCAGCAATAAAGATAATCTGACCTTGCCGCTTAAACTCGGATTTTCGGATAAATGTTCCAACAATCTTTCAACAGCGATATCCACTCCATTCTTATTCCAATGCGTATCAGTCCCGTAAAAGAGTTGCCTATCCGATCGGGCAAAATCATCATAAACATTTACATATTTGATATTTCTTTTTTCCATTTCGTTATAGAGCCTGGGAAGAAAATTATCATAATCTGCATCAGGATCAATTTTGTCGTAATATAAGGTGTACTTGTTTGGTATTGGCAGAAAAAGCATGTCAAGGTTAAAGTCCTTTTTAAGTTTGTTAGCCAAATCTGTGATATTGTCGCAGTAAGTATCGATCATTTCATCGGTATGCTCATAATAAAAGCTGGTATAGCTGTCGTTTACCGTGAGATCATAAAACAACACCGGATATCCAAATTGGTCCAGGTCATACACAGGAGTTCGGGATGAAATGTAACCGAGCGCATCAAATTTGAACGTTGCAATATTTGTATACAGCCACTCAGTCAGATAACTTCCCTTGAGCATAACCGAATACAATTCTTCGTCATTTTCAGGAAATATGAATTTTTTGACTTTGTTACCCATTCCTCTAAAACCAACATGGGGTTCAGGTGGATTTAAGGTGAGTGTTCGGGTATGTGGTTGTTTAAACCGGAATGGGATATTCCTTTCCACAACTTCAAAAATGATAACTTTCGGATCAGCTTTTTCATAACCAATATGATAGAAATAGCTGTAAGGAAACCAGGCATTAACAGCATGAACAGCCACATCCAAAGTGTCGTGCAGTCTTTCTGCAACGGTTTTTTGCCTGTTGAAGTCAAAAAAACTGTCACCAAAGGCGATGATATCAGCATCCTGTGCTGAAGATTGTTTTTCAGACAAACGGTATTTTCCTTTGGGAAATGGAAGCTCTTCGCGGAAATGTTTGATCTGACTGAAATAATACAGCTCACCGTATTTGGTGAATTCAAAATAGTCAGGATGTCTGTCTTCGATCAGGACAAGATTGAACATCGGCAGAATACGCACTGCAAAAAATGCATACAAACCGATGATACCGGCAATATAGATCAGATATTTCAGCAGTTTTTCATTCATACGTTTAAAACTGAAAATATAGAAAATCGCTTTCATCCCATTTGCCAAGGACAAAAATCATTAGCACAATAATAATAAATATTACCCATTTGATAAGCCTTGTTTGATTTGCCAAACGGCCATTGAGGCTGTAATATTCCTGCAGAATTTCAACCATCATCAGAAATCCGATCAATCCGAATGCAAGGTAAAAATCAGAAGCAAAATGGAATAACTGTGTGGCTCCGCCATAAGTTGAGAAATCAAGGATATTTCCAATGATCAGGATAGCATCCTGTATCGAATTTGCTCTGAAAAATATCCATGCAAAATAAACAAGGGCAAATGTCCAGGCCAGGTTGATTAAATTATTGATCCATTTAAATCTATACAATCCTGCAGCGAGCGCTAATTTATCACGTGACTTGGCTGTTACAATGGCCAAAACAAGATAAGACCCGTGCAGTGCTCCCCAAATAACAAATGTCCAGTTGGCTCCGTGCCATAAGCCACTTATCAGGAAAGTAATAAAAAGATTGTAGTACCACCGCCATTTCACAACCCTGTTTCCACCCAGCGGAATATACAGATAATCGCGAAACCAGGTCGACAGGGAAATGTGCCATCGCGACCAGAATTCACGAATGCTTTTTGATAAATAGGGCCTTCGGAAGTTGGTCATCAGATCGTAGCCAAGAACCATTGCCGATCCGATCGCAATGTCAGAGTACCCTGAAAAATCACAATAAATCTGACTTCCGAAGAAGAACGTTGCGATAAGGTCCTGTAAACCACCATAATCATGTGGATTGTTATACACCTGGTTCACATATTCAGCGAGACGGTCGGCAATTACCACTTTTTTGAAAAATCCCCATGCCATCAGTACGATACCGGTTTTTATCCGGTTATAGTCGAATGTGAAAACCTGGTGAAACTGCGGTAATAACCTGGCTGATCGTTCTATCGGTCCGGCAACCAATTGAGGGAAAAATGCAACATAGAGGGCAAATATACCGAAATGTTTTTCGGGTTCTTTTTTGCCCATATACACGTCAATGGTGTAGCTCAATGTTTGAAATGTATAAAACGAAATACCCACAGGGAGCAAAAATGCATATTCAGGGACGTTGTAAAAAATATTCAGACTGTCGAAAACTGCATTTACATTTTCTCCGAAAAAATTAAAATATTTAAAGAAAAACAACAATCCCAGATTGGAGAACAGGCTGGCGAATAAATAAAACTTCTTTGTTCGTTTGCTTTTTGCAGCAAACATGGCACGGGCTGCAACGTAATCAACCAGGGTTGAAAAGATGATCAGAATAATGTATTTGTAGTTCCAGCACATATAAAAATAGTAGCTGGCGATCAGTAATAAAATCCATCTGAACCTTGAGGGTAGCGCAAAATATGCGGCCACCACTAATGGAAAGAAAACTATAAATTCAAGTGAATTAAATAACATTTGTTTTGGTTTGAATAAACAACATTATCTGATTTCCCTTGCGGTTTATTACGTTTTGATTTTTGTTAGCAAATATGCTCCTTTTTCGGTGTCTATCCATTCTTCGGTGTAATGGCTATATTCATTCAACCATTGTTTAACAACCTCACTATCTTCTTCTCTTTTGCAATCATCGATTAAAATAATGGCCTTGTTATTCAGGTTTTTATCCAAGAGTGGCAAAGCCGGATACCGCGATTTCGGCTGAAGTTGAAAAGGCGGACCGTCGATGATCAGCATATCAAATAGTTGCCCGTTTCCGATCCCGCTGTAATCGTACCATTGCCAGGTATTATTATGGATGGAATGTGAAATGAGCTCGCTTTGAAGTATGGTTACATATTCCGAAAGATTATTTTTTTCCAGTTGAGTCTGCGTTTTTTTCGCATATTCAGCGTCGTGTTCAAGGGTGTAAAGATGCCCGCTTCCTCTTTGCTTCAGGAGGTAGCCAATAATAATTGTGCTAACACCGCTACCACATTCGAGGATCTGTTCAGCTTTGTTGTTCCTGATTTTTTTCAGGATGATGGAAGCAAAATCCGGAGAAATGGCCCATCCACGGAAAGGCGGGAGTATGCCATCGATCTTTAGTAAATTGTATATAGCAAAAAGGGATTCAATCTGGCTGTATTGTGCAAAGATCTCCGTATTTAGAAACTCGGTTTTTTTGTCAATTTTATCTGAAATATGTTTGGTTGCATAATATACGAAAAGGAAAATGCCTGTAAAAGAAACGATTGCCAGGAAGGTGTAAACTATCCTTTCCGGTAACAATACCGCAGAAAGAATGGCTACAAAAATATATAGCAGGAGTGTGATTATGATCAGAGTCAGCTTGTTCATATTAGCAAATTAGCGTTTTAAGTAAAGTATTATTAAAACAAATTTCAGATCATTTCCGCTTGAATGATATTAATCTTCTGAAGAATCCTTTTTTCTTTTCATTTACATAATAGGCCGATTGATAAGCATAGCCATAGTTGTTCTTCTTGATTTTAATATCATTCAGCAGGATTGAAACGTCTTCAATATTTTTCCTCTTGATGTTTTTGAGATTGGCTTTAACGGCTTCTTTAATCGTATAGCCCTGACGGATGGTAAAGATATTAATATCGGCATAGCTGAATAAAAGGAAAGAATCGGTTACGGCTCCAATGGGGGAGGAGTCGATGATGATGTAGTCGTATCGTTTTTTTAATTCGGTGAAGAAATCAGCAGTTCGCTGAGATGCGATCAATTCTACCGGATTAGGTGGGATCGGTCCGGCTGAGATAAGGTCGAGATTTTTGATTTGGGTAGGTTGTATAATTTCGTCGATGTCGTGGCTTTTGATCAGAAAAGAAGTAATCCCCTTTTCATTTTTAAGTCCGAGGTCTTTATAGAGTGCAGGTCGCCTGAGGTCAAATCCCAGTAAACAGGTTTTTTTACCCAGCAGGGCATACACCGACGCCAGGTTGATGCTGCAAAATGATTTTCCTTCACCGCTCATTGATGAGGTTAATAAAATGATCATCTTGTCGTCGCCCCTGGAGAAGAATTTCAGATTTGTTCGAATTGATCTGAATGAATCTGCAAGCGGCGATTTGGGGTAATCTTTAATGATCGCATTGGATTTGTACTTATTGTGCAGCACCTGTCCGATAACCGGCATGTTAGTAAGAAATTCAATGTCTTTTATATCGCTCACCTTGTTGTTAAGGAAATCCCTCACCACGATGTAAATAAATGGAAAGAACAAGCCGAGGAAGATAGCAATGATGTAATTAAGCATCTTTTTAGGGGCGATTAAACCGGCTTTAAAATATTGTGCTTCCTCGATGATTTCGTAATCGCTGGTGTTGGATGCCTGTGCAATTTGTGCTTCGGCCCTCTTCTGCAGCAGGAAGGTATAAATGGCATCGTTTAGTTTAAATTGCCTTTCCATTCCTATCAATTCTCTTTCGGTTCGCGGCAAACTCGAAATCTGGCTGTTCAGTTTTGCCATACGGCTATCAATATCCTGTAAAGCAATCTCTGTTGTTTTTGTATTGTAGCGGATATTTTCAAGAATAGTGCTTTTCAGGTTTTCAATTTGTATTTCAAGATCTTTAAGGAACAAATTCTTGGATTGGTCTTGTTGCAGATAATTCATACGTTGCGAGTTGAGACTAAGCAGGTTGCTGATCAACTCATTTAATACCGGATCCTGAACTTCCATGGAAGAAGGAGCTACCAGGTCGGATACATCATTATTGCGTTCAAAATACTCTTGTATGTAGTTATAGTATTTTTGTTTAACAAGGATTGTGGCACGATCATTCTCCAGTGAATTGATTTTTTCGTACAACTTCTGCCCCTGGAAACTCAGATTCATTACCTGTTTGGAGGTTCTGAAATTCTGTAGTTTATTTTCTGCATACATCAGCGAATCAGCAATATCTGCTATTCGTGAATCGATAAATTTCACAGTATTGAACGCGATCTTATTCTTCTTTTCAAGATTTCGTTCAAGATATACTTTGGTTAGCGAATTGAGAAAATCAGTGATTTTGGCCGGATGTGTTCCTGAAAGGGTAACCTGAACCAATGATGAGGTTGCCGAAAGTGTTCCGACACCGACTCTCGCCTGGTAGTTACCGGCCATCCAAATCAGGTTGTTGAATGAAAAATACAAACGTTTTTCACGAAATTGTGCCGGGATATAGTTTTCAAGCAGATGAACACTGAAACTGTAATTCGGTCCAACGATTTTATCACCGAATTTGAGAACCCTGTTGATACTGATAGAATCGATATAATCAGTCACCTCATTGGTGAGGTAGTTATACAATCCCACTCTTTCGCCAGTAGCCTGCAACCTGTAAGTACTATCGTTGATCACATCCACGTATAACCGCACGCCAACAGGCTGTAGATGCGTTTGATCCATAATTACATGGATGGGTGCACTTTTGTAAAGCTCAGTATACGATTTAAAGGGAAGAAAATCAAAGGGAAACATGTTTTGCTCCGTGCCGTAGGTCGTTTCGAGATTTAATTCCAGAACGGCCTGATTGATAACCGGAAACGATTTAATAATTGTAAGTTCATTTTCAACATTGCTGATTCCTCCAAACAGATCGAAGCTTTGCATAAGGTCTCCCGAGCCGCCCATTAATCCTCCCCGTTTTTCTTCTTTAACCAGTAATATGGTTTTGTTGAAATATTTTGGAGTGCTGTATTTATTGGCGAGATAAGCAAATCCGATGGCAATGATTACTGTTATGATAAAATAATGCTTGTATCGTAACAGGTTAAATATTATCTCCTTGATATCGGTTTTTTGCTGGAATATTTCTTCGGATGAATCCACTCAGTTGTTTTTTAGTTTCTAAATAGCAAATACAGGGTTACAGCAGTGGTTATGGTGGTTAAAAATACAGGTACATTTACCAGGCTCAGGTTTCTGAATTTTTGTCTGATGGGTCTCACAATGATCACGTCATTGGGGATGATGTAATAAAATTCAGACGAAACAATATTTTTATCAGTCAGGTCCAGGTAATGATAGTTGATTTTATTATTTGCCTCTCTTACCAGGATGATGGTTTCTTTGTTTCCATATTCCGTAAAACCTCCGGCATACGCAATTGCCTGGAAAACTGTAACCTGGTCTCTGTAGAATGCATGTTCGCCCGGCCTTCTGACCTCACCCAGCACCGTTACGGCATTATTAACAAACTTTACGGAAATGGAAATATTGGGCAAATATTCACTTACCAGTTTCTCTATCGTTTCCTGAGCCTCATTCAGGGTCATATCCTTTACAAATATTTTTCCTACAAATGGAAAATCAACATAGCCCGATTGGTCAATTGTATAGCTTAACAGGTTAATGTTCGATTGGGATGCAGCACCACTCCCCATCGAAAAAATATTGGCTGTTTTCTCGTCAATACTGCTTACCTTAATGTATATGTTGTCGAATGGTTGTATGGTTTTCTCAGGACGTACATTTACATATTCATTTTTTTCATCTTTGGGTTTTTGATCATGGGTATAGATCAGTTTTTTACGTGGAATGCATGAGGATAGCACCGCAATTATCAGAATAACCTCTGTCAGTATGAAAACCCTTTTCAATCCGCGATAATTTAATGTGGTAAAAAAAAAGTACCTAAATAGATAGGTACAAAATTAAGTTAAAATTGATGATTTCAAAATTTATTACCAATTTCCGGTTTGGGAAACTATGAACCTGACCCTTTGAAAACAGTTTTTATTGTTTTGAAGAACAGCACCAGGTCAAGTTTGTTCGACCAGTTGTCGATGTAATGCAGATCCATTTTCATCCAGTCTTCAAAAGAAATGTCGTTACGGTTCGGTTTGATTTGCCAGGTACAGGTAATTCCCGGTTTCATCGATAAACGACGCAATTGCCATCTTTCGTACTGTTTAACTTCATCAGGAACCGGAGGCCTTGGTCCGACCAGGCTCATGTCGCCTTTCAGTACGTTGATAAATTGGGGTAACTCATCTAAACCTGATTTTCTGAGGAACCTGCCAATAGCAGTGATCCTGGGATCTTTTTTGATTTTAAAAACAGGTCCGTCTGCTTCGTTCAGTTCCATCAGGCTGGCTTTCAATTCTTCGGCGTTCACCACCATCGTCCTGAATTTATACATATAGAAAGTACGCCCTCTTAACCCAACTCTCTTTTGTTTAAACATTACAGGGCCGGGACTTGTAAGCTTGATGCCGAGAGCGATCATTAACATAACCGGCGACCAGATCAGTAAAATCAGAAAAGCTGCAGTTATTGAAAAGGTGTTTTTGACTTTCAGTGCGAAATGATCGGAAGGCGTATTGTCGAAGGTGATAAATGGTGTGTCGTCGAAGTGGTTGAGGTGGGTTTTGGTATTGGATTTACTGAACAGTTGCGACTGCATTCGAAATACCACACCAACTTCCTGACAATCATGTATGATGCTTTGCAGATTGGATTGATTGATATCGTTTTTGCAATAGATCACTTCATCAACAACATCAATGTCGATAAGATTTCTGAGGTTGATTCGTTCAGGATGAACACTGATGGTGTCTTTGTATTTCTTATAAAGATAACTCGAATTGGTTATGATATATTTGCAGATATATCCCCATTCCTTGTTGCTTAAAATTCTTTCGATGAAATCTTCGGACGATTCATCCGCAATCACGATAACATTCCTTGAATTGTATCCTTTTACACGGAAATATTTTAAAATCCTGTATACAGAAATTCTCACTGCCACAAGGGAAATGAAATTAATCACTCCAAAAGAGAGGATTACCATCCTGCTGATGTTGTGAAGTTTAAACAGAAATACGGATAAGAAAATGATTCCCATGCCAACGACAACTACCCGAAGGTAAGATGCCATGATCATTGAATACGTTTTTGTTCGGTGCAACTCTGCCATGTGTACCGATTTAATGAGAATAAACCAGGTAGGAATTATGAGCAGTGCTATTATGAGATATTCATTGCCTCCCGAGATGGGTGGTTCAAAAAATATGTCTCTGATTAAATATGCGGCAACAAACGATAATACTGATAAAATCACATCAGCTACACCGAGAATGTTATTGATTTGTTGCTCCCTTTCCTTTATCATAGTTGTTTGGTTCTATTTTTTTCAATTTAAAAGCTAGTCGAATTGTTTGTTTCAGTTTTGGCAAAAATCATTCCCAGTCGTTATCGGAATATAGAGCGTTGATTTTCAGTAATGTGTTTGTTAAAAAATTTCCATATTTGGGAGAAAATTATATTTTCTGGAATTTTATAAGGTTAATTAAACAATCGGTATCTGATAATGTTGATATAAGTTTGTCAAAACTTTTTACTGCTTCCCGTGTATAAATGCATTAAGAACTGAGAATCCGGAATACAAATGAATGATTACATTATAGTTACACCTGTCAGGAACGAGGAGGATTATTTTGGGAAAACGCTTGAATCTGTTGCCAATCAAACAATCAAGCCGAAGGAGTGGATAATCGTGAACGATGGAAGTACGGACAAAACACCAGATTTGATCGATGATTACAGGTCGCAATACAGTTGGATCAAACGGGTTGACCGGCCTCAGAACGATCACAGACCCGGGCCCGGCGTTGTTCTGGCATTTTATGATGGCTTCGAAAAACGAACGGATAAAAATTTTGATTTCGTTATTAAGCTTGACGCCGATCTTTCATTTGAGCCGGATTACTTCGAATTTTTATTAAATGAATTTGCACAAAATCCGAAGATGGGAATGGCCAGTGGCACCACTTACAACGTCTTTGGCGAAAATCTCGTTATCGATAAAATGCCTGAAGATCACGTACGTGGCGCAGCAAAAATGTACAGGAAAGAATGTTTCGATCAAATTGGCGGGATTCAGGTTGTGCTGGGTTGGGATACGCTCGATGAACTCAAAGCACAGATGCTTGGTTGGGAAACCAGGAGTTACAAACACCTGGTTTTGAAGCACTACAAACCAATCGGTTTTAAACAAAAGAATACACTTAAAAGAGAATTATTGGCAGGAGAAAGATTAAATTATCTGGGGTATCATCCCCTGTTTGCCATACTTAAATGTTTCTATAATTTAAGAAGAAAGCCTTTTTTGGTAGGTGGAGCCCTGATGTTTGCGGGTTACCTGGGTGCTGTGCTGGGTGGAGGTGAAAAAAACCCGGATAAAGAAATGGTGAAATTCTACAGGAAAAAGCAGATGAAAAGGCTTTCAGAAATGGTTGGGTTTTCCAAATAATAGATATCCTAAACTAAAGAAAATTGAAGATACTGCATGTTGTCAGACAGTTTTATCCGATGATCGGAGGAATGGAAAACTATGTTTATTTGCTCTCCATTCATCAGATTGCCAGTGGTGATGAAGTAACCGTTCTTACACTGGACCGAAATTTTATGACCAACGAAAAACTTCCTTCGTCCGGTTTGCATGACGGCATCCAAATAATTCGAATTCCCTATTTGGGAATAAATAAATACCCGATTGCATTTTCAGCCATTCGTTTTGTAAAGGGTTATGATATCGTTCACATTCATGGCGTTGATTTTTTTGTGGATTACCTGGCCTTTACTCGTTTTTTGCATCGACAAAGGATAATCCTTCATACCCACGGTGGGTTTTTCCATACCCGCTGGGGATATTGGTTTAAAAAGATCTTTTTCAATACTGTTACCCGGGTTACCGTAAACCTTACTGATCGTGTGATTGCCATCAGCAACAACGATTATAAGCCATTTGCCGGTTTAACTAAAAAAATTGTTCAGATTGAAAACGGTATTCACTATGATCAGTATCAATCGCCGAAAAGTGTTAAAAAGGGCACTTTGCTCACCGTAGGGCGAATTGACATTCACAAACGTATTGACTTATTAATTAAAGTAACGCTTACCTTGATCGACCGTGGTCATGATGTTACACTACGAATTGTTGGCCCCGACTGGAAAAAAATGCAATCAGATCTTGAAAAGCTGATCCCCAAAGATAAAAAGGATAAAATTATTTTTACCGGACCGGTGGATGATGCACAGCTACTGCAAGAGTACGTTCATGCTGAGGTTTTTCTGTCGGCCAGCGAATACGAAGGATTTGGATTAACAGCGGTTGAGGCAATGGCCTCCGGCACACCGGTTGTACTGAACAATATCGATAGTTTCAGGGTTTTTCTTGAAAATAAGGATTTTGGCAGTATCGCTGAATTTAAAGATGTTGAGGCAACCGCAACTAAAATTGAGAACTTTATCACACTGGATCAAAACAAATATCGATTGGTGAGCGGGCAGGCAAGAGAGTATGCTTCCAACTATTCCTGGAAAACCATCGAAAAACGGATCAGGGAGGTTTACCTCAATGTTCTGAATAAATAACTTGTAGTGCCTTGAATTAATAATGAAAAAAATATACATCTATCCCAACTCACTAAAAGACAGACTTCTTAAGAGGTACAACCCATATATGGATGACCTTATCGGTGCTGCAGATACTCATTTTACCGTAATAAACAGAGATAAACCGGCCAATTCGGGAATTTTTGATTTTTTGAAATATGTTTTTAAAACGGACATTATCTATTTTAACTGGATCGAAAAACTAGCTGAAAAAAAAGGGGGGGTAGTCCAAACGATGTTATTGCTTTCTATGGTTTATCTTCATAAATTGTTTGGATTTGAGATTGTGTGGACGATGCATAATAAACTAACTCACTCAGGAAGGTTCTCATTTTGGTCATCTGCCATTTTTAAAGCCATGCTCCGAAATGCCAAAATCGTGATCACACATTCCAGTGAGGGGATTGCATTTGGTGAAACTGTTGTTCCCGGTTCAGGTAATAAAATTGTTTATTTCCCGCATCCGGCAAAAGACAGGAGAACATTGATTGCCGATCAACCCGGATCGTACACATACGATATTCTTATTTGGGGATCGGTTGCTAAATATAAAAATATTCACAATTTCCTGAAATATCTATACGATAACGGTCTTGAGCATTCTTTCAGAATTATGATCATCGGAAAGGTGTATGAAAACTACCTCGAAGAGATTATGTCGTATAAAAATGAACACATTCAGATTGTCGATGAATTTGCCAGCAATGAGGAGTTGGTTGCCCTGATCAATGAATCGGCAGTTGTTTTATTTACCTATTCGATGAATTCAGTGCTGAGTTCTGGTGTCTTGATGGATTCGCTGGGCTATGGCGCGAACATTGTCGGGCCGCACGTGGGTGCTTTTGCCGATGTAGCTGAGCTTGGAATTATTAAAACGTTTAAAAATTTTGATGAAGTAATTCCCATCATTGAATCCCAAATGCAGATTACCCACGAAGAAAGGAGCCGGAAATTAGACTCTTTTCTTGCCGGCAATTCCTGGGAACAGTTTGCAGAAAAACTGCGCAAAATCCTGTAAGTAATCCCGGTTAATTTCTTTTGCGGTTGGCTTTCTGTAAACAGGAAAAGCTGGCTATTTTTGCAATCAAAACAATGTAAATCCTTTTTGTAAGTTTTAGTTTCATTGATACAATAAACTGAAAATATAATTATGAAAGTTGCTGTTGTGGGAGCCACCGGTTTGGTTGGCCGTGAAATGCTGAAAGTTCTTGAAGAAAGAAATTTTCCGGTTAGCAGATTAATTCCTGTGGCTTCGGAAAAATCAGCAGGAATAAAAATTGCCTATGCAGGTAATGAATATGAGGTTGTAACACCCGGCAAAGCTATTACACTAGCGCCGCATATTGCTCTGTTTTCAGCTGGTGGAGACACCTCGCTTGAATGGGCCCCTCAGTTCGCAAAAGCTGGTACTTATGTTATTGATAACTCCTCTGCATGGCGGATGGATCCGGAAAAAAAACTGGTTGTTCCGGAAATCAATGCTGCAGAATTAACAAAGGAAGACCTGATCATTGCCAATCCCAATTGTTCAACCATACAGATGGTAATGGCGCTTGCACCTTTACACCGAAAATATGGAATAAGCCGTATTGTGGTTTCAACTTACCAGGCAGTTTCAGGATCAGGTATTAAAGCAGTGACACAACTTGAAAATGAGAAGGAAGGCAAGGAAACAGAAAAGAAATTTGCCCATCAGATTTTTAATAACTGTCTTCCGCATTGTGATGATTTTAAAGACCTTGGTTACACAAAAGAAGAATGGAAACTTATCAATGAAACCAAAAAGATTTTGCGCGATCCCAATTTGAAAATTACCTCAACCTGTGTGCGTGTTCCGGTGCTGACAGGCCATTCTGAAAGCGTAAATGTTGAGTTTGAAAAGGATTATATGATCGATGACATTCGTGGGTTGTTACACGCTACACCCGGCATCGTAGTGCAGGATGCACCCTTGTTAAACGAATATCCCATGCCGGTTAATGCTGTGGGTAAAAATGAGGTTTTCGTAGGCCGGATCCGCCGGGATTTTTCCTCGAAAAATTGCCTGAATATGTGGATTGTTTCGGATAATCTGAGAAAAGGTGCTGCCACAAATGCCGTACAGATTGCAGAATATGTTGCAAATCAATTTCTGACCCGAAATTAGTTTTTATCTTCTACAAGGAACTGAACGGTGTGTCTGCTTCGTTGTTCGATCAGTATTTTTTTTGCCTGGGTTAACTCTTCTATAATCGCATCAGTGTAGTTCCGGATGGTAATCAGTTGCAATCCCTCATTATAGAGAACCTTGAAGTTTTTCCGCAATGCAGTAATCAAATCATTTACAGCTTTTCCCTTTGGTGTATCTACTCCCACCGAAAAACTAATGGCCGAGTGCTGTAGCAGATTGGCTTTGATCCTGAAATCATCCAGAAGGGCAAATAACCTGCTCACGCTTTGCTCAGAAATAAAGGATAAGTCAGTGTGCGAAATGCTCACCAGAATTTGCTGATCTTTTATAATAATGATGGGAATGCTTCTTGTACGAAGTGATGATTTATGCACCAATGTTCCGCTCAGTGCAGGTTCCAAAAAACTTCTGACATACAACGGGATCTCTTTTTCATAAAGCGGTTTGATGGTCTTGGGATGAATCACTTTGGCGCCGTAATAAGTCAGTTCGATCACTTCGTGGTAACTTAATTCTGCAATGTGTTCAACTTTATTGAACATAGCAGGATCGGCGTTAAAAATCCCGGGAACATCTTTCCATAAAGTCACAGCATCGGCTTCAAGGAAATTTGCCAGCAGCGCAGCCGAATAATCAGAGCCTTCCCGACCAAGTGTTGTTGTATTGCCATCATTATCAGATCCAATAAATCCCTGGGTTATGTAACAAGCAACATTTTCGAAAGTGAATAATGTTTTGCATTTGGTGGCCGAAGCTTGTAAATCGACGGCTGCATCCCGAAAATTGCTATTGGTTTTTAAAAATTTTCTGATATCGATCCAGGTATTGACAATATTTTTGGTTTGCAAATAATGGCTGACAATCTTTGTAGAAAGCAATTCCCCAAAAGACACCACCTGGTCGTAAGCATAATTATAATCGGTATTGACTGATTTTGCAAGGAATCCGAGCAGGTTTGTAAAAATTGTGTCCATCGCTTGTACTACTTCAGCTTTCCTGTTTGAAATCAGTTGATCAACGATTGCAAGGTGATCATTTTTTAATTGTTGAACCATTGCAATGTAATTCCCTGAATTTCTGATCGCTTCATCCAGAATCATCTCCAGCCGGTTGGTTGTTTTCCCCATGGCCGAAACAACCACAATGATCGGCTCCGGACAAACCGAGATGATATCCCCAAGCTTGCGTACTGAATCTGCATCTTTTACGGATGCGCCGCCGAATTTATAAATGATCATATTTCGAGTGCGTTAGCAGTCGGCAAAGGTAATCAATCGGGCTGCGTAAAAAACGCAATCGGTTTTCTTATTACATTTTGTTATTCCCTTAGTCATATCCTTGTTCATAAGTTTTCCGGATAATCCCTTAAAATATGGCCTGCCGGACAAAACCGAAAGAGAGAAATTGTATAATTTCGCAAATTCAAAAACAGAAACGATATGAAAAAGTACATCATCCATTTTTTAATTCTTCTGTTCATCGGGGCCTCTCTTCCAGGCCTGAAGGCCCAGGGGGTCTTCAACAAGATAAAAAATAAAACAGAAGATAAGATTGTTGATAAAATTTTTGGTGAGGAGGATAACAACAATGGATCAAACAAAAATTCCGGCGACAATAATTCATCCAGTGGTGTATCCAATACCCGCGGTGGTGGCCTGAATGCCAAAACGCCTGACGTAAAAGAAAATATAGATCTTGCTTCAAAATCTTTTGATGACAAGGAATACAGTGATGCCCGGTATGCGGTTCGGGAGGCGATTCTTGGAATTGAGCTGGAAATCGGTAAAAATATCTTGGCCGACCTTCCTGAAAAGATTGAAAGTTTACCTGCTGTTACCGATGAAGATAATGTTACCAGTTCGGGTATCGGGTTTGTCGGATTGGTAGTTTCGAGGGTTTACCGGAGTGATGATATGGAATTAAGGGTGACGGTGGCCAATGATGCAGCCATGCTTTCTGCCGTGAATATCTATTTCTCTTCCGGCTATGCTTCTACCTCCGATGATGAAAACATTCAGCGCACAAAATTCCAGGATGAAAACGCCATTATTGAGTGGGACGAAAACAGCGGTTATAAACTTAGTGTACCATTCGGTCAGTCATCGCTGCTTATGATTGAGGGCGTCAACTTTGAAACACAGGAGGCTTTCACGGCAGCATGCGGGAAATTTAATCTGGATCATATTAAAAATCAATTGGGAGAAAAATGAAAAAAGGAATAATTATACTGTTGACAGGATTGTTATTTGCAACAGCCGGTTTACAATCGCAGGATTTGCAGGCACGACTTGATGAGGCCGAATCGTCATATAATTCAGGAGACCTTGAGAATGCCAGGTTTGCTCTTCAGGAAGCATTAAATGAGATCAACAAAGCCATTGGAAACGATATTCTTGCCATTCTCCCGGATGAACTGGGGGGGATACCCAAAGTAGAAAATTCAGATAATGTTACCGGAACCAATATGGGTTTTGCCGGATTGTATGTGAACCGCGACTTTCAGGCTGAAGGAAAAGATGCAAATTTTCAGATTATCAGCGATTCTCCTTTGTTGTCGAGTATAAGCTCGATGCTGAGCCTGTCTGTTTTTATGGCTGCTGATCCAAACCAGAAAAGAATAAAGGTTGACGGCTATAAAGCGCTCATGACGCGAAGCGAAAATGAAGATGGATCGACCTATTCATGGGACGTAAGCCTGCCTTTCGGCGATTCAATGATAACGCTGCAATGTCACGGAATTGAAGATGGCAAAACTGTCGAAAAAATAATGAATGATATTCCGGTTGCCCGTATCATTGAAATTGCCAAATAATGCTTTAAACCTTTTGACAATTAGCCGTGTCTATGGTTTTAAAAGCTTGATTTCTTAATAATGAAAAGATATTTTAGTAGCCTTATTGCATATACAACATTGATTCTTTTTGCTCAGTTATTGATGGGATGGGGATATACCGGGCATTATAAGATCAATTTCAATGCACAGTTGTCATACAATCAAAGTATGGTTCAGTTTTATGATTGGTCGCAGCAGCTAGCCAATCATGCATCCGATGCCGATGAGCGTAAATCCTGGGATCCGGATGAGGGACCTAAACATTACATCGATATCGACAATTACCCCGGGTTTATTGAAAATGGGAATATCTCACAAAATATCAGCGATCTGATTGCTACGTATGGTTGGTCTTTTGTGGAAGATCAGGGAATTTTGCCCTGGGCAACCAAAACCACATTCGATTCTTTACAAAGTTGTTTTGAACGTCAGGATTGGGATAAGGCTCTGTTGTTTGCCGCCGACCTCGGTCATTATGTGGCTGATGGTCATATGCCTTTGCACATCACCCGTAACTATAACGGACAATATACCGGGAATGATGGAATACATTCAAGATACGAATCGGGCATGGTGAATGCCTACAACTCCAATATTCTTTACTCAGGAATGCCTGTGGTTGTTATTCCCGATGTGCCGGACTACATTTTTAACTACATCTATCAGAATTATACTTTTATCGATCCATTGTTAGCAGCCGATGATTATGCATCTGATATAGCCGGAAGTACATCCTCTGATTATTACTATGAATTGTTGTGGCAGGAAACTGCTGAATTTACAAACGAATTGTTTCAACAGGCATCTCACCGGCTGGCGGAACTTATCTTTACAGCCTGGGTAAATGCAGGAAGTCCTCAAATCAATGCCACATACTACCCCGATCTTCTTTTAGAAAAAGAACATTTTCGATGTTTTCCGAATCCGGCTTCCGAAACACTTACGGTTGATGTGCATAATAGCCTCAAAGGCCCGGCAATATTTACGATCTATGACAGGTCAGGTCTAGTTGCCAACCGGTTTGAAAAGGTGGGATCTATTTCTGATGACGGATTTTTACAAATGGATATTTCTGCACTACCACAAGGTCTCTATTTTATAGTATGTGAAACAAACTCTGGTAAATCTTCCCGTAAATTAATGATTTCCCGTTAACATTTTTTAAGAAACTATCAGGGGGTTTCGCTGGTGTTTACCAGCGTTATTTGCTGAACAATTACATTGATATTTCTGTTTTTTCTGTTAATAATTTATGACAAAGATTGGATATATAGTAGCAGGTTTGATGGTTGTTTTTTCTGTGGAATTTAGCTCAGGAATGCCGGCCATCGAGAAAGTCGTGATCGACGAAGGTGACGTAAAGGGAGAGGTACATGAATCAGGAAAAGATATTCCGGTTGAATATGCCAACATCATTTTGTTCCGTTCATCCGATTCAAGTATGGTAACCGGTGGGATTTCAGGAAATGACGGAACTTTCCACCTTAAAAAGGTACCTTATGGCAATTATTACATGACCATCGATTTTATCGGGTTTAAGAAAAAAACAATCAGCGATATCGTTGTTTCAAAAAGTAACAAACATATCGATTTGGGCAAATTGCTATTGAATATGACCGCCGTTGATTTGCAGGGAGCAGAGATCACTGCCGATAAAATGGCTGTTGAGTACCAGCTTGATCGCAAAGTTATCAACGTTGATCAAAACCTGGGATCAGCCGGTAATTCGGCCGTTGAAGTGCTTGAACGGGCACCTTCGATCCGGGTGGATATAACAGGAGAAGTGCAATTACGAGGGAGTTCAAACTTTACCGTGTTGATTGATGGCAAACCAAGTATTCTGGATGGCAGCGAGGCTTTGCAGCAAATACCGGCCAGCACCATCGAATCGATTGAGATCATCACCAATCCCTCTGTTAAATACGATCCTGACGGAACTTCCGGAATCATCAATATTAAATTGAAAAAGAACAAGCTTGAGGGATTAAGTGGTGTTGCTACTGCTTCGGCGGCAACAGGCGATAAATATAAATCAGACCTTTACCTGAATTATAAAACAGGAAAATTTAATATTCTGGGTGGTGTTGAGTGGAACGACAGGCGTTTCCCGGGAGAAATGAAGGAAAGACGCGAAACCTATGGCGATACAACCTTGTACAAAAATTCCACCGGTGACGGAGCATGGTTGCG
>JAGQVF010000060.1:0-14448 GCA_020438135.1 Bacteroidales bacterium
TAACATCATCTGTGATGTCCATCTCGGGATTGGTATAAACCCATGATGATTCAGCACTTTTGTCGAATACAAAATTGTATTTTTTTTCTTTCGCAACCTTTTCTGCTGAGGCGAAAATTTTGTCGTAGATCGGTTTGAATTTCTCTTCCTGCAGGGTCATGATTTCGCCTTCCTGTCCAAACTTTTCGTCTTTAAAATCATTGGCTGCTTTTTCAGCCTGGAAAATTGCTTCCTGTTTTTGTTGCTTGGTAGCATCCGACATGGTTGATTCATTTTTTACATATTCCTGGTACATCGTTTCAACCGTTTCGAATTTTGTTTGAAGTTCCGAATCCCATTGTTTGGCTTGCTGATCAATTTCATCCGAAGCCTTCTGGAATTCCGGCATCTCTTCAAGAATGATATCCATTTCGATGTATGCAATGTTTTGGGCAAATCCAACCTGAATGCCCAGTACCATCAAAACTAAAATGAGCTTTTTCATTGTGTATGATTTTGTTTTTAATTAATTCCTAAAACAGCAAATTTTTAATCACATTTCCTGCCAAAATATTTCTCCCTGAAAACTTTTTGGTTTTTTAACAAACCTTTGTGCTATTCTTCTGAAATTTCATAAGCAGCCACCCTGTTGTCGTTAAAGGTTGGAATCACCAGGAGATTTTTGTCTTCAATGAACTCCATATCTGCAGCATTCATGTTATTTTCAGTCAGGTCGAGCAACATGATCGGTGCATCCCCGGTGCTAACCATCCTCACGTGTCCAACCCAGTCGCTGATAATAAAATCATGTTTACCATATAGTTTTAATCCATCAATTCCACCTTCAATCGCAATGGTTTGCCATATTCTTTTGTCTTCGATCCGTACGCCGTAAATACCGGTTTTAGTTCCGATTAATACTTCATTTTTTTGAAAGTTCATACCATTCGGATTCTGTATGTTTTCATCATCAAGCCATACTTCCGGAATGCCATTGTGAATCCGGTGAATTTTCCCGGTACCTGAATCGCTGATATAAATATTGCCTTCGGTGTCAATAGTAATGTCATTTAAAAAGCTGGCTCCTTCAATTGGAAATTCACGAGCTATCGACCCATTGCTGCGGTTTATTTCAACAACCCTGTCGATATCTGTTACATACAACTTATCACCCCAAAATGCCATTCCTTTGGGTGCGTTCAATCCCGTTACCCACTCCCGAAGCATCACATCACCTGTAAGCGATATCTGCGAAATAAAACCGTTTCCGTCCTTATCAGTTGGATTCCCGTTTATGCAGGAAACCAGTAGTAATTTGTTATCATCATCATATAAAACAGATTCACTGGTAGTTAATACATCCGGAGTCGTCCAAAGTAACGTGGCATTTATTTTCTGCGAACAGGCTGTTTGAATTCCAATCCACAAAAGAACTGCTGTTAATAATACATTTTTTGTCTTTTTCATAATATTAAAATTTTTCAGAAATATAAAAGTAGTTATTCATTGTTTAGATAATGTGAAATTTTCTATTTTTTGCAATGCAATATTTTTGGGTATTTAATTTAGTTAGTTTTGTAAAATAAACATTGTTTACCTGATGCGGGTTTAATTTTTATTGGTAATTTAACATAGTTGAAATATTGTTAAGATGAAAAACAAGTACATTGATCTTATAGAACAAACCTTCGAATTTCCACAAGAGGAATTCCACGTTGAGGATAATGAACTGTTGTTTAATGACATTCCATTGATGGAAATTATTAAACAATACGGAACTCCCGTAAAGATTACCTATCTGCCCAAAATCTCCAAACAAATTCAAAAAGCCCGTAAATGGTTCAATGTAGCGATGGCTAAAGCAGATTATGATGCTGATTATTTTTATAGTTATTGCACCAAAAGCAGCCATTTTTCTTTTGTGTTGGATGAAGTCTTGAAGAATGACGTTTATATCGAAACTTCATCGGCTTTTGATTTGGATATTATCGAAAAATTGCATGACGAGGGGAAGTACAAGCTCGATAAAACGATAGTTTGCAATGGTTTTAAAAGGCCTCAATACATCGAAAACATTTTGAAATTACGAAACAATGGCTTTGAAAATATTATACCCATTGTAGATAATCTTTTTGAAATTGATAAATATAAAGGACTTAAAAAAAATTCGAAGCTTAAGCTGGGAATCAGGATTGCTTCAGAGGAGGAGCCCAAATTTGAGTTTTACACTTCACGGTTGGGAATCAGGTATAACGATGTGGTTCCCCTTTATCTGGAAAAGATTAAAAGCAACCCGGATTTTGAAATGAAAATGCTTCATTTTTTTATCAACACGGGCATCAAGGATACGGCTTATTATTGGAACGAGCTGGTTAAGTCAGTAAATGTGTATTGTGAACTGAAGAAGGTTTGTCCAACACTTGACTCATTGAACATTGGTGGGGGGTTTCCGATAAAAAACTCACTTGGTTTTGAATTTGATTATGAATATATGACGGAAGAGATTATTGCTCAGATCAAAAGCATTTGCGGTAGAAACAATGTTCCTGAACCTGATATTTATACAGAATTTGGATCCTACACTGTGGGCGAAAGCGGCGCTGTACTGTATTCAATACTCGATCAGAAAAGACAAAACGACAGGGAGTCGTGGAACATGATCGATAGTTCATTTATGACAACTTTGCCCGACACTTGGGCAATTAACAGAAGATTTGTGTTACTTGCAATCAACCACTGGGACAGGGAGTATGAACGCGTATTTTTGGGTGGGCTAACTTGCGACAGCGAAGATTATTATAATGCAGAAGCCCATGCAAACGCTGTGTTTCTGCCAAGAATAAATGGCAGCGACGAAACCCAGTACATCGGCCTTTTCCATACAGGAGCTTACCAGGAGTCAATTGGTGGATACGGTGGTATTCAACATTGCCTTATTCCCGCTCCGAAACATGTGATCATCGATGTGACGGAAGAAGGTAACTATACAACCAAGTTATTTGCCAAGGAGCAAAGTTATAAATCAATGTTAAAAATACTGGGTTACTAATTTTGTAAATTTGTAGTATGAATTACGGAGGAATTGACAATAATTATACTTCATTTGAAGAATCGGCAATAGCGGTTCTGCCGGTACCTTACGATGGTACAAGCACATGGATAAAAGGCGCGGACAAAGGGCCGGAAGCCATTCTCGAAGCATCAGCCAACATGGAACTATACGACATAGAGACCGATTCGGAGGTTTATAAAATTGGAATTTACACGGCAGATCCGGTTACAGAAAACCGCAGTCCTGAAAAAATGAGTGAAGCAGTGTATAAAGAGGTTTCTCGTTTGCTGAACCATGATAAATTCGTGGTGACGCTTGGCGGTGAACACTCCATCAGCATCGGCGCTATTCAGGCTCACGCAAAAAGAATCGAAAATTTGACTGTTCTTCAAATCGATGCCCACACTGATCTCAGACCAGAATATGAGGGCAGTAAATATAATCATGCCTGTGTGATGGCCCGAGCAAGGGAATTGTGTCCCTACGTTCAGGTCGGGATACGAAGCATGGATGTAATTGAAAAGCCGTACGTTGTGCCGGGTATGATTTTTTATGCAGAAGATATTCGCAAGGGAAATAAATGGATGCAGGAAGCAATCGCTAAACTTTCGGAAAATGTTTATTTGACTTTCGATCTCGATGGTCTGGATCCGTCCATTATGCCCTCCACCGGAACCCCTGAGCCCGGAGGTTTATTATGGAATGAAACAATTCAGTTTTTGCAACAGGTTGTAGCCCGGAAAAACCTTGTTGGATTTGATGTGGTTGAGTTATGCCCTAACCCGGTGGAAAAATCCTCTAATTTCCTTGCTTCTAAATTGATATACAAGATATTAAGTTATAAATTTAAACAATGATTTATCATGAGTCAGAAAGAATTTTTAAAAGACACCATTCAACATGTTGATATAAAATCGTTTGATGCAACTCCCATCATTAACTCGATGCGCGATATGTCATTTACTTCGAGAGATACTGCCTCCGCAGCAGATATCTATTCACGAATGATCAATGATGATGGCTGTACCATTTTTCTAACCCTCGCCGGAAGTACGGGTGCCGGTGGCTGTTTGCAATTGTACGTTGATCTGGTTAAAAACAACATGGTGGATGCCATCGTAGCTACCGGAGCTTCCATCGTTGATATGGATTTTTTCGAAGCATTGGGATTTAAACATTACAAAGGTTCTCCCTATGCAGATGACAAAATCCTGCGGGATAATTATATCGACCGCATTTATGATACATACATCGACGAAGATGAATTGCAGATTTGTGATGTTACGATTAAAAAAATTGCTGACAGTCTTGAAAAGAGACCATATTCATCGCGTGAGTTCATTCGTGAAATGGGCAAATACCTGACAACTCATTCAAAGAAAAAAGACTCACTTGTACAGGTTTGTTACGAAAAAAATATTCCGATCTTTTGCCCCGCATTTACCGATAGCAGTGCAGGATTTGGTCTTGTGAAACATCAGTGGGAAAACCCCGATAAACATCTTTCGATCGATTCAGTTAAAGATTTTCTTGAACTGACAAAAATAAAGATGGCGGCAAAAACCAGTGGATTGTTCATGATTGGGGGCGGAGTTCCTAAAAACTTTGTTCAGGACACTGTTATTTGTGCTGAGATGCTGGGTGAAGATGTTCCCATGCATAAATATGCCGTACAGATAACTGTAGCAGATGTCAGAGATGGGGCCTGTTCAAGTTCTACCCTAAAAGAAGCCAGTTCCTGGGGTAAGGTCGATACTGTATTCGAGCAAATGGTTTATGCAGAAGCAACATCTGTTTTACCCCTTATCGGAAGTTATTTATATCACAAAGGCGACTGGAAAAACCGCAAAAATCCCGAATGGGCTAAAATGCTGGATAGCTGATCGCATGGGTAAAAAAAACAATACAATCATCGATGTTAATCTTAATCTCAATGTCAGGGGATTAAGGCCTTCGGCAACCCTAGCAATCAATGAAAAATGCAACGAAAGGGTAAAAGAAGGTAAGAACGTATTCAAATGGGGTTTGGGTCAGTCTCCGTTTCCGGTTCCGACACAGGTGGTTGAGGCTTTGAAGAACAATGCACATCAAAAAGATTATTTGCCTGTTAAAGGATTGACAGACCTGAAACGAGCGGTTGCAGGATATAACGAAAGGGTTAATAAAATCGAATGTCGCACGGAAAACATACTGATTGGCCCCGGTTCCAAAGAACTCATATTTATTCTTCAACTTGTTTATTACGGTGATCTTATTATTCCGACACCAAGCTGGGTTTCATATTTTCCACAGGCACGGATTGTTGGAAGGCATGTAAACTGGGTGCCTACTACAAAAGAAAACGGGTACCGGCTCACACCAGAAAAGCTGGATTTAATATGTCGCACGGATCCGGGCAGGCCAAGGGTGGTAATTCTCAATTATCCGTCGAATCCCACCGGTTCAACATATACGATTGACCGGTTGAAAGAAGTTGCTGAAGTAGCCCGAAAATATAAAGTGGTACTGATTTCTGATGAAATTTATGGTGCGATCCATCATCAGGGGAAACATGTATCAATTGCAAGATATTATCCTGAAGGCACGATTATCAGCAGTGGGCTCAGTAAATGGTGCGGTGCAGGCGGATGGAGGCTTGGTACCTTCACTTTCCCTGAATCACTCGGTTGGTTGCAGGATGCCATGGCAATTGTCGCCAGCGAAACCTATACCGCAACTTCGGCACCCATTCAATATGCTGCAATAACAGCGTTCAACGGTAGTCCTGATATTTCGGAGTACCTGGTTCAATCCAGGAAAATATTGAAAGTTATTGCAAAATGGATGTCGAACAGGCTGGAAAAATTGCAAATTACATTTCCGAAACCGGAAGGAGCATTTTACATGTTTCCTGATTTTGATCATTACCGAGAAAAATTGCATAAATCAGGAATTTTTACATCGGTGGAAATGTGCGACAAATTGCTTGAAGATACTGGTATAGCCATGCTTCCGGGTAGTGATTTTGGCAGGCAACCTGAAGAATTTACTGCACGACTGGCTTATGTGGATTTTGACGGGAAAGCTGCTCTGGATAATGCCAGTACGTATGGGGAAAATCCCCTCGATGAGCAGTTCATATCGAAAAACTGTGTTCGGATCTCTCAAGCCATGGATAAACTTGAAGAATGGGTTACAGGTTTATAAGTGAACCTGACAAATTGATCGATGTTTAATATCTGAAAATTTCGAGTACAAAATTTCCAAAAATGAAATATTCCAATACTATAATTACAGGAACAGGTAGCTATATTCCTACTGAAATAGTTACCAATCCTGATTTTGCAGATTCAAAATTTTATGATACGGAGAGCAAGGTTTTTGACATTCCACACGACGAAATTTCTGCCAAATTTCAAGCTATTACAGGTATTACAGAAAGACGTTACGTTACGCATGATCTCAATGCCTCTGATATAGCTACACTTGCCGCTGAAAAAGCAATTGCTGATGCAGCGATCGATAAAGAGGAGCTTGACCAAATCATCGTTGCCCACGATTTTGGCGACATCCCAAAGGGAACCATTCAAACCGATACACTTCCGAGCATCGCATCAAGGGTTAAAAATAAACTTGGAATTGAAAACCCGAATTGTGTTGCTTACGATTTGATTTTCGGTTGTCCGGGTTGGATACAAGGCATGATACAGGCTGATTCTTTTGTTAAAAACGGGCTTGCTAAAAAATGTCTTGTAATCGGTACCGAAACCCTTTCACGTGTTGTAGATGTGCACGATCGCGATTCCATGATCTATTCTGATGGTGCCGGAGCTGCCATTGTTGAGGGAAAAGAAGAAAATGAGCAGCGGGGTATTCTCTCTTTTAAAACCCAGTCTTTTACCCAACAGGAAGCATACTACCTTTTTCTTGGGAAATCCAATAAAAGCAATGCCGATCCTAAAATAAGGTACATCAAAATGCATGGTCGTAAAATTTATGAATTCGCTCTGAAGAATGTACCAGGCTTGGTGAAAGACACCATCGAAAAGGCTGGACTTACGCTGAATGACATTCAAAAAATCTTTATTCATCAGGCCAATGAAAAAATGGACCAGGAAATTATTAAAAGATTGTTCAGGTTATACGGCAAAAGAGAGGTGCCGGATAACGTTGTACCCATGAGCATCCAAAAACTTGGTAACAATTCAGTAGCTACTGTCCCCACTTTGCTCGATCTGGTTAGGAAAGAACGCTTTGGAAACCATGAAATCGAAGAAGGCGATGCGATTGTTTTTGCATCTGTGGGGGCAGGAATGAATATCAATGCGATAGTCTACAGGGTCTGAAGCAGGCAAGTAGGTAAACTGGGTTATCAGTTTAGAATTTAAATCGAAAACACATTGGGTGATACAATTGGGAGACACCGGAAAAACCTATTTAAACTGGAGCAGCGGAAAAGATGCCGCCTTGAGCCTATTCTATTTACAAAAAGCCCAAAAATTTGTCCCTCAGAAGTTGCTTACTTCCGTCAATACTGAGCATAACAGAATTTCGATGCATGGATTGAGGGTTGAATTGCTCGAAAAACAAGTGGATGCAATCGGGATTCCTCTGGTGAAAGTTGAATTACCCGAAGAGCCTGATATGAAAATCTATGAGCAAAGAATGACAGCAGCAGTTAACCGGTTAAAAACGGAAGGGTTTAAGCATGCTGCATTTGGAGATATTTTCCTGGAGGATCTCCGGAATTACCGCGAGGATCAGCTTGGCCCGATGGAGATAAATTGTATTTTCCCTCTGTGGAAAAGAGATACCGGTGAACTGATCAGGGATTTTATTCAAAACTGCTTCAAAGCCGTCGTCGTGGCAATTGATGAGTCGGTGTTGGATCCTTCTTTTCTGGGTCGCGAAATTGATAAAAATTTTGTAAACGAATTGCCAGCTCATGTCGATCCCTGTGGCGAAAATGGCGAATTTCATACCTTCTGTTATGATGGACCGGTTTTTAAACAACCCGTTTATTTCACTATCGGTGAAAAAGTTAGAAAAACCTATAAATCTCCGAAAGTAGGGGAGGGTGATATGGGCTTTTGGTTTTGCGATTTGCTACCTGCTTATTAACGTTTTATTCTTTGAAATGAAATATTTCAGGTTGTCTGATTCGATCAATCCCGGACTTACTGTTACATATAGTCAACGAAATTTTAAAAAATTATTCTGAATCAGGATTTGCGATTGTCAATTCGTTGATCAATTTGCTGTGCTGTGGAAATTTTTTTACAAGGGATTCTCTTTTGGCCAGTTCAAAATCAGCAAAATCAAATCCTGGTGCCACAGTGCATCCGAGCAGACTGTAGGTATTCGGATCGGTTGGTTTGGCAGCAAACCAGGCACCTTTTGGAATGGCAAACTGAAATGCCTCATTGTTTGAAGGATCCTGACCGAGCTTTACGGTTGCCATTTTTCCATCGGGGAAAAGGATATAGATCAGCAAAGGACAGCCTTCGTAAAAATGCCATAGCTCATCGGATTTTAAGCGGTGAAAAGCTGAAAAATCTTTTCCGTCCAACAAAAAATAGATTGACGTGCTGAAAGCTCTGAAACTGTTATACCGTAAAGGCAGTCCTTTTTTACTGATGATCTCGTTCGACCGGTAAACTTCTTTGAAATATCCGCCTTCGGGATGTTTTGTGAGCTTGAGTTTATCCACCCAGAATTTTGCAGAGTGGATCATATTAAACTTGCATTGGTGAGCAATAATTCCATTTCCTGTTGCAGTTTTGCGGCTTCTGATGCTGCTTTTTCTGTAAAGTCTTGTTCTTTCGATGCGAAAATGATCCCGCGGGATGAATTTACAAGCAAACCACATTGATCATTCATTCCGTATTTGACTACCTCTTGCAGACTTCCGCCTTGCGCACCTACACCGGGCACCAGCAGAAAATGATTGGGAACGATCTTGCGGATATCAGTGAGGTTCTCCGCTTTGGTAGCACCTACAACGTACATCATGTTGTTCTCGCTTCCCCAATCTTTTGAAGTTTCAAGTACTTCTTCGAACAGCATTTTACCAGTTTCTCTGTTTTTGATAAACTGAAAATCGAAAGCTCCTTTGTTGGACGTGAGGGCTAACAAAACCACCCACTTGCCTGGATAGGTTAGAAACGGAGATACTGAATCAACACCCATATACGGCGCCACCGTCACCGAATCGAAGTCGAGCGTTTCGAAAAAAGCACGGGCATATAAACTTGAGGTATTGCCAATATCACCGCGTTTTGCATCTGCAATGGTAAAAACATCAAACTTTTTCAGGTAAGCGATGGTTTTCTGGAGGCTCTGCCAGCCATCAGCACCAAGGCTTTCGTAAAAGGCGAGGTTGGGTTTGTAGGCAACGGTTAGTTTATGTGTTGCATCAATAATCGCTTTGTTGAATTCAAACACCGGATCATCAAGTTCTTTCAGATGATCGGGGATTTTTTGAATATCGCTGTCAAGTCCGATGCACAGAAATGATCTTTTCTTTTGGATCAGGTTGAAGATTTCTTCTTTGGTCATGTTCAGAGGTTTATTCGGTCGCTTCTTTCAGTCGTTCAGCATTTTCAGCCAGTTGAAGCTGATCGATCAGTTCCTGGATGTTGCCGTCGATGATCGATTGCAAATTGTATAACGTAAGTCCGATTCGATGATCAGTAACACGTCCCTGGGGCCAGTTGTAAGTCCTGATCTTTGCAGAACGATCGCCGGTCGAAACCATGGTTTTTCGTTTTGATGAAACATCATCCAGATATTTTTGATACTCCAGTTCGTAAATTCTGGTTCGCAAAACCGAAAGCGCCTTTTCGTAATTTTTAATTTGTGATTTTTCATCCTGGCAGGTAGCGACTATCCCTGTAGGAATATGTGTTAAACGGATGGCGGAATAGGTGGTATTTACAGATTGTCCGCCTGGACCTGAAGAACAAAAGGTGTCTTTCCGGATATCGTTCATGTTAACCTCCACATCAAACTCCTCCGCTTCAGGGAGCACCACAACCGAAGCTGCAGATGTATGCACTCTTCCCTGGGTTTCGGTTTTGGGTACCCGTTGCACACGGTGAACACCCGATTCATATTTCAACTGGCCATACACCTCGTTTCCTTTCACCTCGAGAATCACCTCCTTAAAACCACCCACTGTGCCTTCGGTTGCATCAATGGCTTCCATTTTCCAACCTTTGGTTTCGCAAAATTTAAGGTACATTCTGTAAAGGTCGCCGGCAAATATGCTGGCCTCATCTCCACCTGTACCTGCCCTGATTTCAAGGATGGCATTTTTACTGTCCTGCGGATCTTTGGGTATAAGCATCACCCTGATCGATTCCTCAAGCTCCTCCTTTTTTTCGGTAAGTGTGTTGAGTTCGGATTTAGCCATCTCCCTGAATTCATCGTCCTTTTCAGTTTTCAGAATTTCCTTTGTGGAGGAAATGTTATCCATCACATTTTTATACACTTTATAAGCTTCAACAATGGGTTCAAGCTCTTTGTAGTCCTTATTCAGTTGAATAAACTTCTTCATGTCGGCAATCACCGATGGATCATTCATCTTCGTGCCTATATCAAGAAACCGTTGATGGATCGCCTCTAATTTATCAAGCATTTCTGTGTTGTTTCAGTGCTGCAAAAGTAATTAAATTATGGTTGTTTTAAATTGTTATTCAATAGCTGAAACAGGAAGATTTCATCAAAAATGTTTACATTTGACCCAATATATTTTTCCCATTGCGGTATCATTCAAATGTTTGCTATGCGAAAACTCCTGCTTCAATTACCTGTATTTCTCCTGCTACTCCTTCAATTTGTTTCGGTAGGTAGTTTTGGACAAATAAGTGATGGAGGAATGCCTCTTAGTTTCGGTCTGAAATTACCGGTAGCCTATCACGAAGTTCAAATTATTCCACCTGCAAGAGAAGTCATTGCCGGTAAAGTAGCTCCTGAGCAAAAAACAGCTCTGCCCTTTCAGTTTGCAATTATTTTACCGGTAAATGTTACAACCCATAACAGTGGTTCCTGGACTTATCTTGAGGATGGAACACGCATATGGAGGTTAAAACTTAAATCACCCAATGCCAAAGCGATTGGTCTGTATTTCAGAAATTTTAATCTCCCGGAGGGTGCAAAATTATTCATTTACAACACTGAAAAGGTACTTGGCGCTTACACCAGCAAAAATAATTCTGAGAGTGGTCTTTTTGCAGTGGAGCTTATTCATGGTGATGAAGTCACTGTAGAAATGGATATTCCGGCAGGGATTTATAAAGATCCCAACTTTGAAATAGCCGAAATGGATTATGCATTCAGATCGGTGGATGAGCACATGGAGGGTGCAAATCAAACCAGCAGCGGCGAATGTGAGGTTGATGTTATTTGTACACCCGAAGGTGACCTTTGGCAGGATATAAAGAAAGGGATTGTGCGCATAAAAGTTAAAGTAGGAAGTGGTGCATTCTGGTGCACAGGTACCCTGATAAATAACACGGCATTTGATCAAACCCCCTATATTCTGACAGCTGATCATTGTGCTTTTAGTGGACAATATGCTTCGGATGATAATCTCCAGGACTGGATATTTTATTTTAATTACGAAGTTAGTGATTGTGGGGGTAGCCAGGTAATTGCTGATAACTTCTCCATGACCGGAGCAACCCGCGTTGCCAGCGGAGGAAATCATGGTTTAACAGGTTCTGATTTTTATCTTGTGAGGTTGAATAACAATATTCCAGCCGATAAAATTCCAAAGGTATATTTCAGCGGTTGGTCTGCTGAAACGGATGTAAGTAACTTAGGTGTATCCATTCATCATCCCTCTGGTGATGTTAAAAAAGTTTCAACGTATAGTGTGCCGCTGATCAGTACAACCTGGCTAAATAATGGTGTTCCTTCACATTGGAAAGTGGTTTGGTCAGAAACCAACAATGGTTGGGGAGTTACCGAGCCGGGTTCATCCGGGTCACCGTTGTATGATATGAACGGCAGGATTCGGGGAACTTTAACAGGAGGGCAGGCATCATGCAGTCAACCGGATCAGCCTGATTATTACGGCAAGTTTTCGTGGCACTGGGAATCGAATGGCACGGATGATACCTTGCAACTCCGGCCATGGCTTGATCCGGCCAATACCGGACAAACCATCCTGGGAGGCCAGTATTTCAACGATACCAGCGAAAATCCTGAAAAAGCAGCTAATCTGATCGTTTGGGGAACCATTAACGACGGAGTTTTAAGATTTAAAATCCCCGGAATAACAAAAACCGATGCCAGGGTTAAAATGGCTGATTATTCGGGTAAAAACGTATTTGACCAGCAGGTTGTAATAGAAGGAGACGCTTTTACTGATATTCCTATAAGTGATTTATCTTCTGGTTTTTATTTGTTGTCGGTTACCTGCGACGGGAAAACTACGGTAAAAAAAATAGTAAAAAGATAACTTTTTTCATTTAATTTGCGAGGCAATTAACTGGGTTCGTGAGAAACAAAAAAATCTGATCAAAAATGGTAAGACCAGAAACCATCTTTGTGGTTGAGGATGATATTCTTTATCTCAACCTGATTAACAAAGAACTTGAGAAAATGGGTTATACAAATGTAAAGTCATTTACAACCGGCAAGGAAGCAATGCATAACCTGGATAAAAAACCTGATATTGCCCTACTCGACTATTTCCTTGAAAAGGATTATACAGGAATGGATATCCTTAAAAAAATCAAAACACGTTTCCCGGATACACAAGCCATCTTTCTGACAGCTTCTGACGATGTAAATATCGCTGTTGACACCATGCGTAATGGTGCCTACGATTACATTGTTAAGGGCGATACTGCGTTCATCCGGATCAGGCACCTGCTGAAAAAGATTTCTGAAGAAAATGAACGCAAAGCACGCAGCCGCTCAATCATCCGGTTCCAGATTTATGTGATCATTGCCATCATCCTGATCTCACTGCTTGGGATACTCTATTTCCATTATTTTATCAATTAAAAATATTTAACATTTAACTTTGGTTTTTAAACATAAAAGATATACTTTTGCACTCCCAAAAATTAAAGGTAAATTAATAATGAAAAAAGATATTCATCCGACAGATTACAGGTTCGTTGTATTCAAAGATATGTCAAACGACTATACATTTCTGAGTAAGTCAACTGTTAAGTCGAAAGAGACAATAAAGTGGGAAGATGGCAACGAATATCCATTGGTAAAGCTTGAAATTTCTCATACTTCACATCCGTTTTTCACTGGTAAGATGAAGTTTGTTGATACAGCCGGACGTGTTGACAAGTTTAAAAGCAGATATCAAAAACACCTGGAAAAGAAACAAAAGTAAATTGATGTTAAATGATACACTTTTCAGCCCTTGTCAATTAATGGTAAGGGCTTTTTTTGTTCACTCATTTGCCATGATAAGCCGTTGTACTTAACTCAGTTGTTAAAATCACACTCCAACTAATTCCTATGAACTACATTTTATTTGATGATCAGAGTCGAAATCATTTACTGCCTCTAACATTCCTCCGCCCGGTAGCTGAAATCAGGATGGGTATCTTAACCATTCGTGAAAAATGGGAAAAACACCTCAACACAAAAACTTCAACCCTTACTGAAACCTACTTAAGTGAAAAATTTCCGATTGTTAAAGAATCAGAAAATGTGCTGATCAATGGTACTGTTTGTCCCAATCCTCAATTGGTAAAAGAGATTAAAGGCCTCAAACCAAACCAAACGCTCGTTTCAAATGATACAATCATTGCTTTGTGTATCAAGGAAGAAGATTTAGATGAAAACAGCGATATTGACCTGGCAGGTATAGACGAAATTGAGACAACGTCAGATATTTTTAAGATCAATGAAACGTGGGAAATCTTTCATGAAAATGAAAGAGCCATTAAAGAAGATTTTCTATTGATTACAAAAGGACGAAAAAGTGCCATCCTGTCCGAAACAAACCGTATTGTCGCCGGTGAAAATATTTTTGTTGAAGAAGGTGCCAAAGTAGAATTTGCCACCATAAATGCCAGCACCGGCCCTGTTTATATCGGTAAAGATGCGGAAATTATGGAAGGAGCTTTGATCCGAGGACCATTTGCTCTTTGCGAACATGCCGTGGTAAAAATGGGAGCTAAAATCTATGGTGCTACAACCATTGGCCCATGGTCAAAAGTTGGGGGTGAAGTTAATAATACAGTTATATTCGGATACTCCAATAAAGCGCATGATGGATTTTTAGGTAATTCTGTAATTGCTGAATGGTGCAACCTTGGCGCCGATACGAATAACTCCAACCTTAAAAATTCGTATGATAATGTTAAGTTGTGGAGCTATACCCAGCAAACATTCATTGATACAGGGCTTCAGTTTTGTGGTCTGATCATGGGCGACCACAGCAAATCCGGCATCAACAC
>JAGQVF010000060.1:14546-16236 GCA_020438135.1 Bacteroidales bacterium
GGTACCAGCGGTTTTCATATTTATAACCTCAAAAAAGCCATGCAAGTGGCTGAGGCTGTCTACAAACGCAGGGGAATCGAGTTCGATGAGGTTGAAAAAGACCTCATGATAAATGTATTTGATCAAACTGCTTCTAACAGGCTGCTTTAATCCTTTGGCATATATTTTGACAATCTGTGGGCCTGTTTTAAATAATATGCTTTTTATCACAAGGCACACAGAAAAGACCTGAATTCGACAACTTTATTTCTGATTATCGGTTTAACCCGCTAATCGGTCTTTTCCTGCCAAATTGACCTGAAATTATGGATTATACACGACAAAATATTTTAACAATTTCCGATCTTCTGGATGGAGAAACAGAATTTATTCCTTTGCTGTCAAGCGAGGATGAAGAGCTTATAAATGCTGAGAAAATTCCGGAGTCACTGCCCATATTACCGTTGAGAAATACGGTTCTGTTTCCCGGTGTTGTGATTCCTATCACCGTTGGGAGGGATAAATCAATCAGGTTGATCAAAGAATCGTACAAAAACAAGAAGCTTATTGGGGTTGTTGCACAGAAGGATTCGGAGGTTGAAGAACCTGAATTAAAAGATCTGAACAGGATTGGTACAGTAGCCAACATCGTGAAAATCCTGCAAATGCCGGATGGAAATACAACCGTAATTATACAGGGGAAGAAGAGGTTTCGCTTAATGAGTATGATCCAGACAGATCCCTATTTTGTTGCAGATGTGCAGCAGTATGAAACCATGGAGAACGTGAAGAGAAATTCCGAATTTAATGCTCTGATAGCATCTTTGAAAGATCTCTCTATCCAGATCATTAAGCAATCTCCCAATATTCCGTCGGATGCTGCATTTGCTGTGAAAAACATCGAAAGTCCCGTTTTCCTTGTAAATTTCATCTCTTCCAATCTGAATATAGATATCGATGAGAAACAGCGACTACTTGAGATTTCCGATTTTATGGAAAGATCAAAAGCGGTATTGTCAAATTTGACCAAAGAGCTCCAAATGCTCGAACTGAAAAACCAAATACAGAATAAGGTTAAAATTGATCTGGACAAACAACAACGCGACTATTTCCTGCATCAGCAACTAAAAACCATTCAGGAAGAGCTTGGTGATGCACCGGGTACACAGGATGTTGCAGAACTCAAGGAAAAAGCTGCCGGTAAAAAATGGTCGAAAGAGGTGAAGGAGGTTTTTAATAAAGAGCTTTCGAAGTTGCAACGGATGAACAGTCAGGCTGCTGATTTTTCGGTACAATTGAATTACCTGGAGTTTTTTGTTGACCTTCCGTGGAATGAATTTACAAAAGATAATTTTGACTTGAACAGGGCCGAAAAAATCCTTGATGAAGATCACTTCGGATTGGAAAAGGTGAAAGAACGGATTATTGAACACCTGGCTGTGATCAAATTAAAAGATGATTTAAAAGCTCCCATTCTCTGTTTGGTAGGCCCTCCGGGCGTAGGTAAAACCTCGCTTGGAAAATCAATTGCCCGTGCACTCAACAGAAAATATATCCGCATGTCGCTGGGCGGTGTAAGGGACGAATCGGAACTCAGGGGGCACCGCAAAACCTATATCGGCGCCATGCCGGGCAGGATTGTTCAAAACCTGAAAAAAGTAAAATCATCCAATCCGGTTTTTGTTTTGGATGAAGTAGATAAAGTGCTCGG
>JAGQVF010000370.1 GCA_020438135.1 Bacteroidales bacterium
CTGGCAATTTACCGATCAAACGAAAAAGTTTGATTTTGTGATCGACAGTGTTAAACGTTCAGAAGAGATCATTCCGGTGGTCCTTAGCTGGGATGGCGATCCGGTGAATGTTAAAGAGTATGGTACCGATACCACGCGGATCCCGGCACACGGCGATTTTCAAGTGGTCGACATCACTGTGATACAACAACCTGAGCAATACATCCGGCTGCAATTCTCCGACCCGATCATGGCCAGTCAAAACCTGGATGGGATCATCAGTCTGAAAAGCGGTGGAAGCCTGAAGTTTGAAGTGAAAAGCAATGAAGTGAAGGCATTTCCGCAAAACCGTTTAAGTGGAGCCCAAACCATACAGGTGGCTTCCGGGATAAAAAATGCCATGGGATTTAAAATGAAAGCTTCCTATTCAAATGAGCTATCATTCCGGGATGTTTTGCCTGAAGTCCGTCTGATAGGAAAAGGAGTGATCCTGCCTGAATCGGATGGTTTGATCTTTCCTTTCGAAGCCGTAAATTTATCCGCAGTGGACGTGACGATCCTGAAAATTTTTGAAAACAATGTCCCGCAATTTCTCCAGGTTAACCAACTCAACGGAGATCGTGAGATCAGAAGGGTAGGCCGACCCGTGCTCAGAAAAAAAGTGCCGCTAAACGTAAATCCGGAACTGGATGCCGGACAATGGAATGCCTATTCGATCGATCTGGCTCCCTTGATTGCAAAAGAGCCCGGAGCCATTTACCAGGTGGAGCTTTCTTTCAAAAAAGATTATTCACTTTTTCATTGCGATGATGAAACAGATGAGGATCCCAACCTGAAATCGATGGACGATCAGCCATTGGCCGATAACAGTTGGGACGACGGCAATTATTATTACTATTATGATTATTATCCTGCAGGTTACGATTGGAATGAACGCGACAATCCATGCCATATATCCTTTTATAACCGAAATCGATGGGTTACGAGGAATGTGCTCGCATCCAACCTTGGAATCATTGCCAAGGGAGGAAGCGGGGAGCAGTTAAGGATTGCGGTTACCGATCTCAGGACCACACAGCCATTGCCAGGCGTTACTGTTGAATTGTACAATTATCAGCAACAGAAAATAGGTGAATCCAAAACCGATCCAAATGGATTTACCCGTATCGATATGAAAAGCAAGCCCTGGTTTCTTATTGCCCGGAATGGTGAAGAACTGGGTTATATGCGCCTCGACGACGGTTCCTCGTTGTCGCTAAGTATGTTCGAAGTAAACGGGCAACGTGTACAGGAGGGTATCAAAGGATTTCTGTATGGCGAACGTGGTGTCTGGCGGCCGGGGGATACCCTTTTTCTCAATTTTATTTTGGATGATAAGATGAAATCTCTGCCCGATGATTACCCGGTGGTTTTCGAATTGAAAAATCCGCAGGGACAACTGGTCAATCGCCTGGTGAAAACAAGTGGTGTTGATGGTTTCTACAATTTTACGACAACAACCCCCGACGATGCGCCAACGGGTCTGTGGAGTGCAATTGTTACCGTCGGACCGGGCCGTTTCCATAAAACCATTCGCATCGAAACCGTAAAACCCAATCGTTTGAAGCTGAACCTGGAATACGATCAGGACATTTTATCATTCAATACCCGGAAGCAGGATGGCACACTTACCGTAAAGTGGCTCCATGGCGCCGTAGCAAGAAACCTGAAAGCAAGGGTAATGGTAACCCTGAATTCAGTATGGACAAGTTTCGAAAACTATAAGGATTATGTGTTTTATGATGCCACCCAAAGTTTTAATCCCGAGGAGATCACCTTGTTTGATGGTAAACTAGACGAAAAGGGTCAGGCTAAAGTTAAGGCCGATCTGGGAATGCAGCAAAATGCACCCGGCATGTTAAAAGCCAGTTTTATGGTTCGGGCGTTTGAAGAAGGGGGCGATTTCAGTACCGATTTTTTTTCGATGGATTATGCACCTTACCCGGTTTTTGTCGGATTGAAGCTTCCCAAAACCGGCACCTGGGGCAATGAATTTATGACTGATTCAAGCTACATGGTAGATATTGCAACGGTTGATGAAAAAGGAAATCCGGTATCTGTTCCCCGGCTCGAAGTTTCAGTGTATAAAATTTCGTGGCGCTGGTGGTGGGATGTCTCGTACCGCAACCGCGGCCATTATATCCAGACCAATTACCAGGATTTGGTGATGACCTATCGTACTTCAACTACCAATGGCAGGGGTGAGGCACACGTGATGATAGAGTACCCGGAATGGGGACGATATTTGATCCAGGTGAAAGATCCCGAAGGGGGGCATAGTTCTTCACAGGTGTTTTATGTGGATTGGCCCGACTGGGTAAGCCGCGACAACCGGCAGCAACCCGAAGGTGCCAAAGTGATGAATTTTACGCTGGATAAAGAA
>JAGQVF010000371.1 GCA_020438135.1 Bacteroidales bacterium
ACCAATATTTGGCGCCTACGGCGCCTATTTAATCTACCTAAATTGAATACTGATAGGGCGCACATTGAAGGTTTCGGATTTAGAGCATAGTTAAACGGAAATGTAGAATTAAGTAGAAATTTCGTGTTTGTCATGGCTTTTTGATTAAAATCTGAATCCATATGATATTTTTAACCGGGCATCATAAAAATAAACTATATCACGGGGATTAGATTCAAATCCAAACTGTATATCATAATACATATGTTCACTAAATAGCCTTTGCCATCCTGTAACAATATAAATATGTGTATAGGAATAATTGTCAGGTCGCCAATTGGTAGTTTGAACATGATAATTTGAACCAAACGCAAGGTAACTTGCTGAAAGGCCGTTGCCGGATTTTCCTTTCAACATTCTGCGGTTCAGGTTATAGTACCATCTTCCCTCCATTTCAATAATATAATCCCATATTTCAGCATGGTCCTCCCATAATGGTTCAAGAGGAATTTCACTCTCCTCCCATCGGGTATAACGTAAAAATTCATATCCAGCATCCAATAAAGTATTTATCGAGAAGGGAGTTTTTCCTAGCTTATATTCAAAAGCAATCTGAGGGGCAATCTTAAATAATAAATCATTTTGAAATAGCCCAATATTGATCAGTTGACTAAAATCCGTTTTTAGTAAAAACTTTTGTGATTCATAACATTTAAGTACAGAGCATAACTTTTCTCTGTTGAGCTTGTAGGTATCTTTTGTAAAAGCCAATCCAAGATCAACATAGGTGTTGAAGGTAAATGAGGGATCATTGCTGGTTCCGGCCGAAAAGGTAATTGCTGACCTGAAACCCATGTCTGTAATGCCATGATGTAATAATCTGCGCTGAAACCCCCACTTTGCCTGAACCGACCAGTAGTTCCGCCTATAATCGTAGTATTCAGGGTAAAATTCATAATAATGGGAATAATAAACACCAACTGAAAAATAGTTTTCCGACATATTTTTGGCGATATGGCTTTTTTGGAGGCGTTTTTTTAACCTGTAATACCATCTGGTTTCCATTAAAAATCTGATAATATCCGATGATGGCATATTAAACAAAATATCGTTTGATGATTCAGCAATAGTAGCATCTATAGTAAAGGCTGTAGATAATCTTTGTTCAAATGAAACTTTAAATGATGGAGCAACATCTTCAGATAGTGAATTAGTCGATAAAAATCCTTTGACTAACCACGAGGTTTCCTCATGCATCATGAAGGCATATTCAAGCGGTGTGATGTACTGCATGATGCTGTCGGGAAGTTGCCCTGATGTATCTGCTTCAGGAATTGTTTGAGCCTTTGCTGTTAACTGATTAAAGATAAGTCCGGTTACCAGTATCAATTGAATTGCAAATAATATCTTCTGTTTTCTTTTCATGATTATTTATGGGTTTATGGCCAGGGAACCTAAATTCAGATTGATTGTTACAAGGGGTTTATTGGAATTCACCTGGAAGTTTGCTTTGATTTTGGAGGGATCCTCTTGCGAAGATTCCATATTAATCAATTCCGGTTTTTGAAAATCACAATCTTTCAGATCGAGGCTGAAAGCAAACCGGTCGAATTGCGGGATGTTGAGATCGATCACCGATTTTTCGGCTTTGATCTTCAGTTTTTTTACATTCCCAAAGTTCCCGAGTTTGATCTCCGCCACCGAGGCATCCAGGTCGATGTTGCCGGTTAACCCGTTCATCGCAATATCCGAACGGTTGGATAGGATAGAAATATCTCCGCCTGTGTCCGAGCAGTTGATGTCGCCGAAAGTCGATTGAATATCGGTGATCCCACGAACGTTTTCAAGTCCTATTTTACTGAACTCGCTGTTGATCTTCAGACCCGATTTTACATTTTTAATATCGATACTGCCGAAATAATTCCGGATATCGAGCGGACAGCCTTCAGGTATTTTCAGGTTGTAAACCACCTTGAGTGCAGATTCCGGTTTGGTTTCGCCACGACCCAGTTCAACATAATTGCGCAGGTATATTTTATTGCCTTTGTTTTCGGTGATCCATTTCATTTTTTTTAGGTCAGCTTCGGCTGTGCTTTGGTTTTCATGCTTCGAAATAATTGTCATTTCGAGTTGTATGGTATGGGTAGGATGGGTTGTGCAGACTATCTCTGCCTGCTCTCCATTCAGATGAACCGACATGCCCTCCTTCCAGGGAATATTTTCGCTGACTTTTTTGCTGACGACCTGCACCCTGACCTGCGCCATCACTGGCAAATACAGGCAGCATACAAGTGCGAACAACAGAAATTTTATTTTTTTCATGGATTTCATGGTTTCAATTTATCAGGGTGGCCATTTGGTTGATGATATCGGTTCGCTCCAACTCGATCTTTGTCAGCATTAGGGCAAGTTCCTTCTCATTGTCGTAAGGATTCATACTGTTGAGAATGTCCCGCTTGGATTGATCCAGAAATGCAAGTTCTTTCTCCATTTTTTTAAACTCCGGGGTGCGGCAGGCTTCTGGTTTTTCCCGGCAAATGAGGGTAATCGCTTCATCGATCAATGCATCATCGTCCTGCCAAATTGCTAAGTCATGCTTTACGGTCCACTCTTCTGAATAACTGATCTGTTCGTTATTTCGATCCGATACATAATAAGCGATCATTCCCAAAACGACGATTGCAGCGGCTGCCACCGACCAACGAAGCAAAAGTTTTATCGTCTTGCTTTGTGGGACATGCGATTTGTTATCAAGATCATTTCCAATCTGTTCCCATACAAAAAAAGGCGGACTGAAATGAGGCAGGTTTGCTGTTGCATCGTGCAGGTTCAATTCAGAATCGATGGCTACCCAAACCGATTCAGCAGGTTCGTATTGCTGAAATTCACCGATCATTTCGTTTCGGGTTAATTGTTGATCAATGGAATCCCAAAGCTCCCCGGGTGGATTCACTGCTGGCAGGCTTTGCAGTGCTTTGGCTAATATTTCACGGTTTTGTTCCATCATCTTAATTCCCCGAGTTTTTTGATCAGCATGTGTTTGGCTTTATGAAGCTGGCTTTTTGAAGTGTTTTCCGAGATTTCAAGCATGTCAGCAATTTCACGGTGTTTGAATCCTTCCACTTCGTACAAAGTGAAAATAGACCGGTATCCTTCCGGTAATTCGGCAATGGCTTTTTCCAGGGCTTTGATATCCATGTCGGGTTGCCATACAACCGAACCGGCTAATTGGGTTTCAGGTATCTCCTCGAAATGAATTTTGTTTCTGATCTTTTTAATGGCCACCCTGGCGATGATGGTATGAACCCAGGTGCCGAGTTTCGATTGTCCCCTGAATGCGTTCAGGTTTGTAAACACTTCCATAAATCCATCCTGCAGCACATCGTTAGCGTCGTCGAAGTTGTTTGTGATTCTGTAGGCCAGGGTGTACATTTTTGTTTTGTATTGATCGTACAAAGCTTTTTGAGCTACCCTGTCATTTTTCAGACAGTCTTCAATTATTTTCTTTTCGTTGAATTCGGGCATCAATTTGCTTTGCCGTTTATTGGTTTGTGTTCCAAAGATAGAAATTGGTTGCCCGGAGGCAAATTTTTTAGGCTTTAGGTTGCTAACTAAAATTTCATTTTTTTTGCTTTGGTGCAGTCTAATCTTTAAGGAACAACCAATAATGTTATGGAGGGTGCGCCTTAGGTGCACAATTATTCGGATAATAATTTTCCTTTGGTTTTTAAAATACCAATATTGGATTCAATCATTACTTAATCGTAATTCTAAAGATTAAAAATTATTGC
>JAGQVF010000372.1 GCA_020438135.1 Bacteroidales bacterium
GAAAAATCGGACCTCTTAAACCCCAACCCGGTCAACACCTTTTCAGTATCCGCTTCCATGCTTTGGCCGCCCACCAATTGATACCGTTCATTTGCCTCAGTCAATTTATCAATCAGATCATGATATTCTTTTGATTCAAAGTCAGATCGCGAACTGATCTCATGATTAAGTTGTTTGATCTTTTGCTCAAGTTTCAGATTTTCGCTGAATGCCTGCAATGTTTCATCCAATACGGTTTTTTTACTCCTTGTATCAAGCTCCTGGCTGAGGTATCCCATGGATGTTCCTCCCGGCACGATCACTTCTCCCTTTTCAGGAGTCAGTCTTCCGGTGATGATGTTCAGCAAGGTAGTTTTGCCCGAGCCGTTTTTACCTACCAGGCCAATCCGGTCGCGATTCCCGATCTGAAAGGAAACATTGGAGAACAGATCTGTTCCGGTAAAATGTATGGATAAATTATTGACCGATATCATTGCAAATCACTCTTAGCGTTTGCAAAAATATAAAATTAGACGGCCCTGAAAGATAAACCTGATGCTTTCCGCTTAGTTGAGAATCAGTTTTTTTGTATGAACAGAATTTCCGGATGTCAACACATAATAGTACATACCTGGCTCCAATTCGCCTTTTTCAAGTTGAATGGTATGAGTTCCTTTCGACAGAGTTTGATCCACCAGTGTAGACACTTTTTTTCCGGCCGGATCAAACAATTCCAGTGTTGTGTGTTGCTGATTTTTAATCTTAAATGAAATGGTGGTTTTGTCGGCAAATGGATTCGGGAAATTTTGCCCAAGCATCATCCCGTTTCCTGCGAAAGGCTGATCACCGATACCCAAAGGTACTTCAATAGTATTTCTGTACACAGTACTTCCAACAGGTTCATTGTTGTAAACTCCCATAAAGAGCTTGATGGTGTTTGCTGCAACCAGGTGAGCTGCAAACATCGAAACCAGCAAATTAGATCCGAGCCCCGACATAAGCAGGGCCCAGTTACCGGGTCCGTTTGCCGACATGTACATATTGCCTCCAAAGTTGGCATAAATCGAAACGAAAAAATAGGCATACAAATTTGCTGTCACCAAAATGATAGAAGTGCGGGTGATCTCTTTGGCAGGTAGAAATGAATGCAAAAAGGCCGCTACAGTAAAATAGGTAAGAACCGAGGCTACCAACAGGGTTCCGTCGGCAGCACCGGCATACAACCTTGTTTCTTCATCTTTGGCATCCGGAAGGGTGTAAAAAGCTACACTTACGATGGTATCGTTCGAACCGGTATCACCTGTAACAAGTTCCCAGTTATCGCCCATATCATCAGAAACATATAGTCCTTTGGTTGTTCCGGCAGCAACATAACCTTCGGGTGAAACAGCCATACCCCTTACCCATGCATCTGCCGGCATGCCTGCATTTGAATAAGCCCATGAGGCGCCATTGTCGAGCGATCTGTAAACACCGGTTCGTGTTCCGGCAAAAATCGTTTTCGGAGAGCCGGGCAACACAGCAATTGAAAAGATATTATTCCCGGATGGCACGTCGACCAGTAATTCCCAGTTTGCACCCTCATCCGTTGAGCGGTAAAGACCTTCATCTTGTGGATATTCCCACACCGATGCCAGCAACTCACCGTCGGGGCCTTCGATGATGGTTCGGGCCGTGTAGGCATCCATCAAATTTACCCATGTGTCGCCATCATCCATAGATTTACGAACACCTCCATCGGAACTGTTGGGCCAGTTGAATGAACCGGTGGTGACATACAAATCGCCGGCTTCAGTAACAATAATATCCGTTAG
>JAGQVF010000373.1 GCA_020438135.1 Bacteroidales bacterium
AGTTTTTCAAGGTCTTTGTCGTTCAGTTCAACCTCTGTCGAATTAAGGTTATCTTTCAGTTGATCCGGTTTGTTGGCACCGATGATCACAGAAGTCACAGCCGGTTGATGCAACAGCCACGCGATGGCAATCTGCGCTACCGAAACATTTTTCTGTTTGGCGATCTCCTTCATAACATCCACGATGTTGTATGCTTTTTCGCGATCGACCGGTGGAAAATCAAACTCCGACCTGCGGCCCTTGTCTTTTTCATCGTCGCGGCTATATTTACCGCTCAGCAATCCACCGGCAAGCGGGCTCCACACCATGAGCGCCATTTGCTGATCGAGGAGCATCGGAACGATTTCCCGCTCCAGGTCGCGACCGGCCAGGGTATAGTAGGCCTGCAGACTCACAAAACGACTGAGTCCGTCCCTTTCTGAAATGCCCAGGAATTTCATGATCTGCCAGGCTGCATGATTACTGATACCGATGTATCGCACCCGTCCGCTTTGCACCAGCAAATCAAGGGCTTCAAGGGTTTCTTCCATCGGGGTCATCGGATCAAAACCATGGATCTGGTAAAGATCGATGTAATCCATTTGAAGCCGATCAAGACTGTCGTCGCATTGCTGCAAAATATGTTTGCGACTGAGACCCGAATCGTTGGGGCCTTCACCCATTTTGCCGCGGACTTTGGTAGCAATCACCAGGTCGTTTCTGTTCAAACCGAGGTCGAGGATCGACTGACCCGTAAGTTTTTCACTCAGTCCTTCGCTATACACATTGGCCGTATCAATAAAGTTGATACCACCGTCCACCGCCTGCTTCATCAGTTCATTCACACTGTCCTGCGGCAGGTTTCCAATCGCTTTCCACATGCCGCGACCGCCAAAGGTCATGGTACCCATGCATAATTCGGATACCCTTAATCCTGTTTTTCCAAATTTGTTGTATTTCATATTCTCTGTTATTAATTCAGTTTTGTTCATGTTGTCAGGGATGGTTTTTAATTCGTCTTTCCCAATAAAATTATAATATGAGAGTAACATTTTCAAATTGTTATTGTTAATCAAACCAGGCAACAAAGAAATCAACACACATGCAATATTTTATCATCGTGGCTTCGAAAGACCACATCCAAAAGGGCTATGAAGGCGGATTTGCACAGGCAGGTCATGGCAAAAAAACACAACTTAATAAAATGCAAAAAGGAGATGGAGTGATCTTTTATGCCTCAAAAGAAAGTTATCCCGATGGACGGGCATATCGAAAATTCACGGCCATTGGAAAAGTAACTGACGAGAAGCCTTACCAGGTGGAGATGAATCCGGGATTTGAGCCGTGGCGAAGAAATATACAATTTTACCCGGCCATCGAAACAGAGATCAAACCCTTGTTGGATGACCTTTCATTTATCTCAAACAAAAAGCATTGGGGACTGCACCTGATGTCGGGATTTGTGGAAATCGGGAAAGCTGATTTTGACCTGATCGCCGGGAAGATGTTGAGGGACAAAACGGAAAGCTATTAATTACAATTTTAAAAACTTGCTACTAAATCATCCAGAAATTTTTTCAATGAGTCTCTTTTCTCATGAAAAATATATGGATCGGTAAAATTATACCTATCAGCAATCTCCGCTGTCAAACTCTCCCGAACCACCACCAATAAAGGCTTATCCAATGTATTGAAGATTTTATCCAGCGCTTTTGCCCAACCTTTTGCCTGCAACTCAAACGGTCCGATCTCATCGATCACGATCAGATCGACGTTTTTCAGATGCTCAGGATCGAGTGCTGTTTCACCGAATCGCTGACCCTGTGGGTTCACGTAAAACCGTCTCAGTTTTTCCCAACCTTCCACGGGTACCCGCTGAAGGAATTTGCATGTATCTCCGCTTTGCAAATCCAACAGGTCGAAGCTGTCGCGAACACCCTCTTTCCAGCAACCCACTGCAGCAATTCCTCCCACCCGTGTTCCCTGTTGTTTCAACATTTGAACAACCTCCAGTAGTAGCGTTGTTTTACCACTTCCCTGCTTACCGGTAATGATGAATGTTTGTTGCATTTGTT
>JAGQVF010000061.1:0-5341 GCA_020438135.1 Bacteroidales bacterium
CTACGGACAAACCATTCCCTGAATGCTATTTACTACTAATTTTTATCGCCTGCAGCGAAGTTTTGACCATTTCCTGAACTAAAATATTAGAAAACGAATTACCCGGAGGGCATCAATCTTAGTAGAAATCCGTGAAGACCTTGCCATCTTTCCCGTATGGAATTTAGGATTAATTTTCAGGGCCTTGGAAATCCGGGATCAGACGATTAACAATTTGTGTTGTCCACCTTTATTTTGCCTTTGCTTTTTTGGTCACTCTACTGTAAATTAGAAATTTTGAACATAGATTTTAGGATATCCTAAGTGCTTTAAAATTTTTAATTCGCCCGTTGGTAGAAGTGCCGGTGTTGGTCGGACTGGTGAATATGTCGTTAAAACTAAAGGAGCGATATTTTTGAATAATTACCTTTACGCAAAAAATCAGATATGAATCTCGGAATTATCTTAGAAACCAAAGAATACGAAAAAGCGTGGAATGCGTTCAGGTTTGCAGTAACCGCAAGAAAAAAGGAACACGATGTAAAGGTTTTCCTGATGGGTGAAGCTGTAGAATGCGAGGGGCTGACACACGAAATATACAACGTGGACGAACAACTCCGTAAATTCGCTGAAGCCGGGGGTGAAATACTCGCCTGCGGTACCTGCCTGAAAAGCCGTCAGCTGGAAGGTTCAGAAACCTGTCCTGTTTCTACGATGATCGAATGTGTGGCAATGGTAGAATGGGCAGATAAAGTAATTACCTTCTGAGCTACCTATCGTTATTATTTTTTATGCCGTTTGTTTTAAACTCAATAAGCATATATCAACATTTTCCTGTTACATTAAACTTTCAGGATTAAATTTTGTTAGTGATACTTAAACGCTAAATAGAAAATCACTAAAAATACAACGATGAAATCAATACAAATTTTTATTTTACTGATGGCTGCGGGCCTTTTTTCTGCAAATGCACAAGAGGGAAAAGAGGATATGGCCAACCCAAATGAAATCTATATTTCAAATACTGTTAACGGCAGCATAGACAAGGTTTATGCTGACCTGGTGGAAGCGCTGAAAGAATATAAATTCGGGGTGATAACCGAAGTGGATATGGCCAAAACCTTAAAAGAGAAACTGGATGTGGATATGAAACCCTATAAAATACTTGGCGTGTGTAATCCAGGCTCTGCTTATGAGGCCCTGCAGGCCGAACCGAATATTGGTGTATTCCTGCCCTGTAAAGTGATCCTGAAAGAAATAGATGAAAAGACGGTGGAGGTGGTTTCAGCCAATCCTCAAAAAATGATGGAGATGCTGAACAACGGGCAACTCAACGAAACGGCCCGGATGGTTACTGAAAAACTGGAAAGGGTCATCCAAAGTTTATAAATTCCCCTTAAACTTATAATCATCCGGTGAATAGCAGTCATGATGTCTGTTTAACCGGTTTTCGTTTTCTCTTCCGGTCCGCGAAATTAAGTACATTTGTCCAAAAGCGATTCTTATGGAAATACATCCCCTCATTGCTGAAAACTGGAAGATGGACGGTGGTGCTGCCTTCGGAGTAGTTCCACAAAGCATCTGGCGCAAGCTGATAGAACCGGATGAAAACAACATGGTGCCGATCACCACGCGTTGCCTGCTGGTTGTTGAAGGTGAGCGCAAAATATTGTTCGATACCGGTATGGGCAATAAGCAATCGGAAAAGTATTACGGGTTCAAATATCTTTTTGGTGATCACAGTCTTGAAAAATCTTTGAAGGAAGTGGGCTATTCTTTTGATGACATTACCGATGTGGTGTTCACGCATCTTCATGATGATCATTGCGGAGCCGCCGTTTACCTGGATGCAAACGGAGAAGCGCAACTTCGCTTTAAAAATGCCATTCATCATTGCTCTATCGGGCAGTGGAAATGGGCCAACGATCCCAACCCACGTGAAGCCGGCTCATTTTTTAAGATCAACTTTGAACCGATCAGTACTAAGGGGAAACTTTCGCTTGTCAGCAAAGCCGGCAAATTCACCGACTTGATTGAATTGCTTGAGATGAACGGGCATACACAGGGGCAGCTCATTCCTAAAATCAGTTACAGGGGGAAAACATTCGTATTTGTGGCAGACTTTATTCCGTCGTTTGCCCATATTCATATTCCGTTTGTTCCGAGTGTCGACATCCAGCCGCTGATCACCCTGGAGGAAAAAGAAACGTTTCTTGAGGAAGCAGTCAGAAGCAACTACTACCTTGTTTTTGAGCACGATATCGATGTAGAATGCTGCGATGTAATCAAAACAGAAAAGGGTTTCCGCATGAACAGGTCGTATAACCTAAAAGAAATTTTAGCTTAAATTTGCGGCACCTATGAATGAAGAAATTGTAAAAAAATATAACGAGGATTTTTCGGAAGCAACCGCAGAAACCGTTCTTGATTTCTTTCTCGAAAAATACAAAGGTAAAATTGCGCTGAGTTCCAGTTTGGGTGCAGAAGACCAGGTGCTTACGCATATGGTGGCCAACATCGATCCTGAAGTAAAAATCTTTACGCTGGATACCGGCAGGATGTTCCAGGAAACCTACGATTTGATCGACCGGACCAACAGCCGTTACAACATCAAAATGGATGTTTATTTCCCGGAATGGCAAAAGGTAGAAAAGATGGTGAAAGAGAAGGGGGTGAATCTGTTTTACGAAAGTATCGAAAATCGCAAACAATGCTGTCACATCCGAAAGATTGAGCCCTTACGCAGAGCCCTTGACGGACTAAACGTCTGGATCACCGGATTAAGAAGAGAACAATCAATCACGCGCAGTGAGGATCAACTGGTTGAGGTCGACCAAAGCAACCCGGGTCGTATCAAGTTGAATCCTTTGATCGACTGGGCCGAGGACCAGGTTTGGGAATACATTAAAAAACACAAAATTCCTTATAATCCTTTACATGACAAGGGTTATCCGAGTATTGGCTGTTTGCCCTGCACGCGCGCCATTCAGCCCGGTGAGGATGTAAGAGCCGGCCGCTGGTGGTGGGAAAACCCGGAACATAAAGAGTGCGGTCTGCATCAACATCAAAATAAATAGGCAAAAAAAATTGCAAACTTCAGATCGAGATTTGCAATTTTTTTTTTGGAATTCATCCCGGGTTATTCAATGATCATATTCCACCCGTATTTATCTTCAATTTCTCCTTCCTGAATACCTTTCAGGGTTTTATACAATTTGGTGGAAATCGGACCGGCTTCGCCGTTGCAGCAATAGGTGTATTCTTTGCCGGTTTCCCTGTCGACAATCCGTTTGATCGGAGAAATCACAGCAGCGGTGCCACAAGCACCTACTTCATCAAAATCTTCGAGTTCATCAGCCAGTACCGGACGACGTTCTACTTTCAATCCCATATCTTCTGCCAGGGTTCGCAGACTCATATTGGTAATGGATGGAAGTATGGTTTTTGAATCGGGTGTGATATAGGTATTTCCCTTTATTCCGAAAAAGTTTGCCGGGCCTGCTTCATCGATATACTTATTTTCTTTAGCATCGAGGAAAAGGACTGTGGAGAATCCTTCCTTTTTGGCCCTGTCGGCGGGTCTCAGACTGGCTGCGTAGTTACCACCCACCTTGATATGTCCGGTTCCATGCGGTGCTGTGCGGTCGTAATCACGCACGATCTGAACATTTACAGGATTAAAACCCTCTTTAAAATAAGGTCCGACAGGTCCGACGAAAATCATAAACATATATTCTTCGGCAGGCTTTACTCCGATCTGCGGTCCGGAACCAATCGTAAGCGGACGAATATAAAGCGCTGCACCCAATCCCGGAGGCGGGATGAACTTTTCGTTCAATTTGATCACTTTGATCATCATCTCTTTAAATAGTTCCCTCGTAGGTGCTGCCATCATAACTCCTTCGCAGGAATTGCGCATCCTTTTCGCATTTTCTTCCCAGCGAAAAACCCGGATCTTTCCGTCTTTTCCTCTGAAAACCTTCATACCTTCAAAACATTCCTGTCCGTAATGCAGGCACGTTGCCGCAATGTGCAGATTTACATATTCGGAGTCTGAAACTTCAATCTCACCCCAACTACCATTTTTGTAGTAGCATCTTACATTGTAATCGGTTTTGAAATAACCGAAGGGCAATTTACCCCAATCAATATTTTCCATAAATAACTATTTATTAGTATGATACACAAATATTCGCTGTGTTTATATATAAAAATAAAACCGTTTTGAATTTATCGGGCTAATATAGATATAAAATTGCAGCCGAAACGGACGGATTTGTAAAAAATTTGTAATTTTCGGCTATTGTTCCCAAAACAAAAATATCAGTTGATAAACCAAATATCGAAATGAATTAATTATGGACAAACACCGACTCAGAGTACTTGCCGATAATCCGAACCATATACAAGGAATTTATAACTATTGCGACCGTTGGTGCGAAAGGTGTCAGTTTACCTCGAAGTGCCTGCTTTATGCGACCGAAAAGGAAGACGAAGACCTGAACGATCCGGAAACATATGACATTCAAAATGAAAAGTTCTGGAATAAAATTCATGAATCATTTCAGCTAACCCTGGAGTTGATCAGGGATGAAGCGGAGAAAATGGGGATCGACCTGGATAATATTCCTGAAGACCCTGAAGAGACATTGCGGCAGGAAGAGCAAATAAAGAGAATTGAGAAGCACCCATTGATAAAAAAAGCACACAATTATTTCAATACTGTGCATGATTGGTTGGATAAAAGCCAGCCGCTTTTTGAGAAAAAGGAAGATGAATTGAACGAAACACAACGAATGGAGCTCGAAGGAGAGGATCCGTTGTTGGATGCTATCAACATTACTGACGCCACCGAGGTGATCAAATGGTATTTTATGCAAATTCAGGTGAAATTGTCACGGGCTTTCAGCAGCCGCGAAATGGATGAGTTGGAAGGATTCGATGACGATGAAGATATCCTGAACGATGGGGATGGTTCTGCCAAAGTTGCACTATTGGGAATTGACCGATCAATCGCGGCCTGGGGGGCACTGATCAGGTACTTTCCTGAGGAAGAAAACAATATCCTTGACTTTTTAGTGATCCTGGAACAACTGCGAAAAGGGGTTGAGAAAGAATTTCCAAAGGCAAGAGGTTTTAAACGGCCGGGATTTGATGACTGAGAATGAAAGATTAACGGCTAAAGCCGTTTATTGGATTATTGATTACGACACCGTGCTGAAGCACGGTGGAAAATGCTGATGCATATTGGAAAATAATAAACACGTTGTAGAATAATAAGATCGGCAGAAAATGTTGAAGCACGGTGAAAAATGCCAGGATCGGTGGAGAATGCTGAAGCATATTGGAAAATGATAAGCAC
>JAGQVF010000061.1:5373-6092 GCA_020438135.1 Bacteroidales bacterium
ACAAGATCGTTGGAAAATTGTTAAAGTTTAAACTTTACTCTGAAATTAGTAATGCGAACCTAAATAGAATACTGTTTTACATTCAATTTAATTTATGACTTTGGTTTTGGAGTCTTTGTTTTACACCGGGCTTTAGCCCGGTAAGAAACCAGCTAACTTAGGCTTTAGCCGTTAAATTAAACCGATATGCCATACGTAAAAATCTGGATCCATGCCGTTTGGGCCACGAAAAACAGAGAACCATTTCTAAACAAAAATATCAGGTCGTTGGTATTTGAACACATTCACCAATACGGGTTATCAAAAAATATTTTAATAGATTGTGTAAATGGCCACCATGAACATGTACATTGTCTTTTCAGGCTCAGAAATGATCAAAACCTCAGTAAAGTGTTGCAACTTCTTAAAGGTGAATCATCCTTTTGGATAAACAATCAAAATCTCATTAAACCTAAATTTATATGGCAAAAGGAATATTTTGCCGTTTCAGTCAGTGAATCTGTGGTGGATACGGTTAGAAGATATATCCACAACCAGGAGGAACACCATAGTAAAAAGCCATTTGCCAGGGAGTATGATGAATTTATTACAAAATACAATTTCCAGGTTATCAATGATTATGTCTGATTTTACCACTTTGGAATCATTAACGGCTAAAGCCGTTTTTTGGGTTGTTGATTACGACACCGTGCTGAAGCACGGTGGAAAATGCCGAAACA
>JAGQVF010000061.1:6131-7113 GCA_020438135.1 Bacteroidales bacterium
AACTTTACTCTGAAAGTAGAAATGCGGACATAAATAGAAGTCTATTTCACTTTCAGTTTAACTTCAGTCTTTGGTTTCGTAGGTTTATTTATGAATTTATTCCGGGCTTTAACTTTTGGAGAATTCAATCAATCACCCCCGAACCCAGCAACTCCTCCCCTTCGTACCAGGCTGCAAACTGTCCGGATGTGATGCCGCGTTGCGGTTCGTCAAAAACTATGAACAGCCCTTCAACCTTCATCAACAACGTAGCTTGCTGGATTGCCTGACGGTATCGTATCCTTACTCCGAATTTAACTTCCTGCCCGGGAGATAATTTTTTATCCGGTCGGATCCAGTGAATTTCGCCGGCCTGCACGAACAAACCCTTTCTGAACAAACCGGGATGCTTTTTGCCCTGACCAACATAAATGATATTTTCATTGATATCGGTGGCAATGATAAACAGTGGTTCAGGGGTTCCGCCCACATCGAGGCCCTTGCGTTGTCCGATGGTATAAAAATGTGCGCCTTTATGTTCTCCAACCACCTTCCCCATTTCGGGTTCATATTGATGATCGGAGCAAAGTATTTTTAAGTCCTCCTCTTTTCTGTAATCGAGGTCTTGTTGATCGATGATCCTGTTTGCCGGAATCTCAATGATTCGGCCTTCTCTGGGTTTGAGTTGTTGTTGAAGAAATGTCGGCAAATCCACTTTCCCGACAAAACATATGCCCTGGGAGTCTTTTTTGGCAGCCGAGGCCAGGTCGAGTTTATGCGCAATTTCCCTCACCTCCGGTTTTAGCATATCACCGATCGGAAACAGGGCATCTTTCAATTGATCCTGCGAAAGCTGGCACAGGAAATAACTTTGATCTTTGTTAGGATCGCTTCCGGCCAATAAACGATAAACCGGCTTTCCTTCCACCTGAATCTCTTCTTTCCGGCAATAATGGCCCGTTGCAAAAAAATCTGCACCCAGTTCCTTCGCTTTGCTAATGAA
>JAGQVF010000062.1 GCA_020438135.1 Bacteroidales bacterium
ACTCATTTTTAAGCACAGGGTCAGATCCTTCAATGAACCCGACGATGTTTTTCCCTTCCACATAAAAACCGCCAGATGCATAATCATAGGAATGAATATAACCATCAACAAAAGGTTCTATTCCAGCGTCTTTAAAAGCATTGATGATATAATCAATGGCCAAAGACTTCGAACCGACTCCAAATCCCCTTCCTTCGAGGCTGTCCGAAGCGAGGATCCCGACATGCTTTTTCAGATTATTAACCAAATGTTCATCCTGTCCCATCGAAACTTGGACTATCAAAACACTCAATATCATGAACAAATAAAAATGAGCTTTCATCGTATAGGTATTTGACTTCAAAGGTAAAAATAATGTTTCGACGACGATGGCAACATCCTTTAAGAAAGGATTTAGCCTGAATTAACAAAAAATTAATCACATTCAGGTAAATTAAATATCATTTATGCCTACTTTTGCCAAATCTTCAAAAGAAACATGAACACACCACTACAAATAACCGTGTTTATTACCTGCTAGGTAACACTGAAAATATCTTTTTCAGATTTCCGGCAAGTATCATTTGTGAGCAACCGCTCACACTATTTTCAATTCAATTTATTTAATCATTTAAAATTTTAAGGAGAAACAACTATGAACACAATTACTGTATTTAACCATGTCGCAAAGGTTTTTGTAACCGATGTATTACCTATGAACCAAACCCTTTTGATAAACCGGATGCATTTATTTAAACAGAAAAAACGAAGATGAAATGAATAAAATCAATACAACCACTGCGATATTAAAATTGACAAATAAACAACCATACAAAAAACTATTCAGGGACCTGAAAGAAGCTATTTCGGGCTCAGAACAGGATTTTACGAAAGGTAGCCTGCGAAGGGCAATTTTCCTTTTATCTGTTCCCATGGTGATTGAAATGATGATGGAATCGGTTTTTGCCGTAGCCGATATCTGGTTCGTTTCGAATCTGGGAGCTGAGGCAGTTGCTACCGTTGGGATCACCGAATCGCTCATAACCATCGTTTATGCCATCGGCGTGGGACTGAGTATGGCCACCACCGCACTAGTTTCACGACGCATCGGTGAAAAAGACAAAAACGGTGCAGCCAGGGCGGCTTTTCAATCGATCATTACCGGATTGGTTGTAAGTCTGCTCATCGCCATCCCGGGTCTTTTCTATTCAAAAGAGTTGCTGGGATTGATGGGTGCTTCTGATGTGATCATCAATGAAATGAGCAGTTACACAGCCATCATGTTGAGCGGAAATGCCGTGATCATGCTTTTGTTTATCATCAATGCCGTTTTCAGAAGTGCCGGAGATGCAGCCATTTCGATGCGTGTACTGATCATTGCCAACCTGCTTAACATCATTCTCGATCCGTTGTTGATCTTCGGGATCGGACCGTTTCCTGAACTCGGGATCACCGGGGCAGCAATTGCCACCAACACCGGACGTGGAATTGCCGTTCTGTACCAGCTTTACCTCCTTTTCCGGGGGAATAAACGGGTGCAGCTCACGGCACAAAACATTGCCATCAGGCTGGAAACAATTCGTAAACTGCTCAAACTTTCAGCCGGGGGGATCGGACAATATCTCATTGCCACATCAAGCTGGATCGGACTGGTACGGATCATTTCCGAATTCGGCAGCGATGCACTGGCCGGATATACCATTGCCATTCGGATCATTATCTTTATGCTGTTGCCTTCCTGGGGGATCAGCAATGCAGCCTCTACGCTGGTTGGGCAAAATCTCGGGGCTAAAAAACCTGAGCGGGCTGAAAAATCGGTTTGGTCGGTCGGCAAGATCAATATGTTCTACATGGGAGTTGTCAGCATTCTTTTACTGATCTTCCCTGACTTCTTCATTAAACTATTTATTGATGAACCGAGCGTAATGAAAAGCGGCATGATAAGTTTACGCATTATCAGCTATGGATTTATTTTATACGGTCTGGGAATGGTTGTGGTACAGGCTTTCAACGGAGCCGGTGATACCATCACACCCACCTGGATCAACCTGTTTTGTTTCTGGCTGATCGAAATTCCATTGGCATACCTGCTTTCGTTATACCTTGGAATTGGCGAAAGGGGCGTTTACTTTTCCATCATCATAGCCGAATCGCTGATGACTCTGACGGCCATCTATTTTTTCAGAAAAGGAAAGTGGAAATTGAAGGAGGTTTGATTAAATTATAACTCTTATTAATGCAAAAAAGGCAACGGATAAAATTTTGTTGCCTTTTTTGTAAACACAGAGGTGAGTTTTGTAAGCTGGCAGATAACCTTCACCTATGACAACATCAAAAAACCCGCTAAAAAGCGGGTTTTCTGTGATCCCGGGAGGAGTCGAACCCCCAACCTTCTGATCCGTAGTCAGACGCTCTATCC
>JAGQVF010000374.1 GCA_020438135.1 Bacteroidales bacterium
GGAATGATCGCCTCCACCGAATGCTCCATCCGTTGCATCGAGTCGTTGATCTGGAAAATCTGATGAGGCATTTCCCGGATGATATCTTCCCGGATGTTGGAAACCTTCACCGGTCCGTAGGGGCCTTTCCAATGTTCGTAACTATCGAACACAACCTGATCCTGTAAATTCAGCAACCTGGCTTTATGTGCCACTCCAAACAAAATAATTGTAGTTGCCCGGATGTTCGCTAAGGCAGCAGGGTAGAGGTTTCCGACATAAGCATAATCATCATGCGGTGAGATTACAACTTTGGGAGTTCCTTCGTAATGAGCCTCCAGTTCAGGATTTTGGGCAACCATCCGCTCAATTCTCGCCATAATGCTGTCCATCTGCCAATCGTGTTGCGCAAATCCAACTGTATCGGCCAGAGGACGAATATTCATGCTTGCCTTTTTTACAGGTTGATTACAACATGTAATAATTACTAAACCAAGAAAAATCAAAATGTAAAGCTGAATGTTAAGTTTCATCATATCTTTTTTTGAATAGATCAGGTCATCAACCATATTCGCCGATGCCGGGATAAAAAGCCTCTTTCATGTGATTGATCGTTTGTTTGTTGCCATCAATCACGATCGATACAATATCGAACCGCACTTCGTTATACAAATCCTTTTTAACCACATATGCCTCGGCTCCCCGAACGATCAGTTTTTCCTTCCTGTCATCGACGGCTTCATAGGGCTCTCCGTACCAATTGCTGCTCCGGGTTTTTACTTCAACAAATACAAGGAATTCTCCATCCATTGCGATGATATCAATTTCATCCTTTTCAAATCGCCAGTTTCGCTCAACGATCTGATAACCGAGACCGGACAAATGTTTTGCGGCGATGTCTTCGCCTTTTTTACCAAGTGTAATGTGATCGGCCATGGTTTGTTCATTTTAGGGTTTAAAAAGCAGTTTGTTCTTTTCATCAACCGTTAGATTTATCGCTCTCCCCAGGATCAATGCCCTGTTATCAGGTTGATGCCCGGCCGGAAAACCGAATGCCACCGGGTAATCGTAATCCTGAACAGCTTCGGCAATAATTTCATAAGCGCCTTTTCCGAATTCTTCTTTTGTATCGGGGATATCGCTGAATCCGCCCACGAGCAGCCCGGCTAAATGCTTAAGCTTTCCGGCTCTTTTAAGCTGCAACATCATCCGGTCGATGCGATAGAGGTTTTCGCCGATCTCTTCGATAAAAAGGACTCTATCCCGGGTATCAACGTCCGAAGGAGTTCCCAATAAAGTACACAAAATGGCGAGATTACCACCGGTGAGAATTCCGTGGCAGCTTCCCTTTTTGGACAAAACATCCAGCGGCCATTCGTATTCCGGCAACTTCCCGAAAAGGATATGCATCAGTGAATCCTTCGTTTCGGGGAAATCGGTGGAAATTTGAAGACCGGCAGCCATGCTTCCGTGGATTGTTTCGATCGAGAAATGTCGATGGATATGGCTGTGCAACACCGTAATGTCGCTGAATCCAATGATCCATTTCGGGTTTTTTACAAATTCTGTAAAATCGATTTTATCGATGATCCGATTGGTTCCGTACCCGCCCCTGGCACATACAATGGCTTTCACTTCGGGATCATCCAGCATTTGCTGAAAATCGCCGAGCCTGTTCTCATCTGTCGAGGCATACTTAAAATACTGATCCAATGTATGTTTTCCCATCCT
>JAGQVF010000063.1 GCA_020438135.1 Bacteroidales bacterium
ACATCACAGGTCATCATGCCATCAAACAAAGGCTGGTCAGAACGGTTAAAGAGAACCGTGTTAGTCATGCCCAGCTTTTTCTTGGTCCGCCGGGATCGGGGAAATTGCAGATGGCGCTTGCCTATGCCCAGTTTATAAATTGCAAAAATAAAACTGACGGGGATTCATGTGGGCAGTGTTCCTCATGTGTTAAGTACGAAAAACTGGCACATCCCGACCTCCATTTTATTTTCCCAACCGCCTCGGTCAAGGGAATTGAAAAACCTGTAAGCAAAAATTTTATCAAAGAATGGCGGGCACTTCTACTGGAAAGAAATGCCCTGATCGGGTTGCAGGATTGGTATAAACAAATTGGGATCGAAAGAAAACAGGGCATCATCAATGCACGTGACTGTAGCGAGATCATTCAAACCCTGAACTATAAATCGTATGAAGCACCATATAAAGTGATGATCATTTGGATGGTCGAAAAGCTTTTTCACGCTGCAGCCCCGCGTATCCTGAAGATACTGGAGGAACCACCCGAAAGAACCCTTTTTATTCTGATCTCTGAAAACCAGGAACAGATCATCAATACAATTTTATCGCGGACTCAAATTGTTAAAGTTTCTCCTTTAAGGGATGAGGAACTCGCAGAAAAGTTAAAATCGGAAGGTTATGATCCGGTTTTGGTTCATGATGTGGTAAAAGTGGCAGAGGGAAATTACCTCGAAGCCAAACGAATGATCGCACAAACTGATGAGGCCGCTTTTCATTTTACCAGTTTCAGAGATTGGATGCGGTTATGCTGGGGAGGCAGGTTCGAACAGATTTTACCTTTTGTTAATGACTTCAGCCAATACAGTCGCGATATCCAGAAAGATATGCTGATCTATTCAATCAGGATGATTCGCGAATCCTTTTTAATGAATCTCGGGCAGACCAGCCTGCTTCGTATGAGCAAACAGGAATCAGAATTTGCAGGAAATTTCAACCGGTTTATTCACACAGGCAATATCAAACCCATTACCGAAGAGCTAAATAAAACCATTTATCACATCGAAAGAAACGGCAATTTTAATGTGGTTTTCCTCGACGCATCTATAAAAATCGCAAGGCTGCTTCATAAATAGTTTTTGCAGATTTTTTTCGCGTACCCGAAAAAATGATAATTTAGCCAAATATCGAAGTTGAAAAAAACGTACGATCGAAGCTGTAAACGCTATTGTTACTATGAAAGACACAGATACAAAAGTTATATATAAAAATCCGTTTTTTACAAGGGGCTTTCAGAAAGTGCCTGATACCGACCAACCTGCCAAAGATTTCAAAAAATCGTGTTGCAAACTGGATGAAAATGATTGGCTCGATGGGATCGAGAACAACCATGGGAAAAAGGAGGAAGAATACATTGAAATTCGTTTTAAAAACAGCAAAAAAGATTTTTTTAAAGTGGCTTATGGAGTGAATCTTAAAGCCGGCGACGTAGTAGCAGTTGAATCCAATCCTGGTCATGACATCGGAATTGTTTGCCTGGTGGGAGAAGCTGTAAAGTTGCAGATGAAAAAGAAAAATTTCAATACTCCCCACGAAGAGATTAAAAAAGTATACCGCCGGGCACGTCCGACAGATGTTGAAAAATGGATCGAAGCTGTTGAAAAAGAGGAACCTGCAAAGTTCAGAACCCGGAAAATTGCCGGCGACCTCAACCTCGACATGAAGATAAACGATGTTGAATACCAGGCTGACGGAACGAAAGCAATATTTTATTATACCGCCGATGAAAGGGTCGATTTCAGGGAGCTCATTAAGGTGTTGGCTGAAGAATTCAGGGTACGGATCGAAATGAAACAAATCGGAGCCCGGCAGGAAGCGGCACGGTTAGGTGGTATCGGTTCCTGTGGGCGCGAACTTTGTTGCAGTACCTGGCTTACCAATTTTAAATCTGTTTCAACCAACAATGCCCGTACGCAACAATTGACTCTGAATCCTTCAAAGCTGGCCGGTCAGTGTGGCAAACTAAAATGTTGCCTCAGGTTTGAAAATGATGCCTACCTCGAAGAACTTGAAAAATATCCACCTGAAACCATGTTGCTCGAAACCAAAAAGGGAAATGCTGAATTCCAGAAGGCCGATGTGTATAAAAAAATCCTCTGGTATTCCTATACCAATGAATCAGCCAGTATGATGGCTATTCCGCTTGATAAGGTATGGGAGGTGATGGATGCAAATAAACGTGGTAAAAAACCCGATAAGCTAGAGGACTTTGCCATTACTATGGGGCAAAAAACCGGTCTGGAGAAAAAGAAAGAGATGGAACAAGATGATTTTTACCGATTCGACGAGGATAATCTGAAATAACATGTCGTTCAAAAGCCTCCATACCATTTCCGGCAATATCGTTGTTTATCTTTTGTTTTTTGCTTCTGCTTCCTTTTTATGGGGGTGCAAACAGGGCATTGTTTATGACGACACCCGGTCATTTAAAAATAAAGAGTGGAATGTTGAAGATGTGCCTGAGTTTAAGGTTAATATTGATGACACGATCAGCCGGTTCGACTTTCTGGTTAATTTCAGACACAACAACGATTATCCTTACAGCAATCTTTTTCTGTTCATTCACACCTATTATCCTCAGGGTGAAGTAACCCATGATACGGTTGAATTTCTGCTTGCATTACCAAGTGGCGAATGGCTGGGAGACGGTTTCGGAAAGCTGATTACCGACCGGATCTTATTAAGGGAAAACATGATTTTCCCACAAAAAGGTGAATATGTTTTTCGCTTCGAACAGGCCATGCGTGCAGAAACACTTGAAGGGGTGGAAGATTTTGGGATAACCATAAAAAAAAGGCAGGACAATTAATCGAATGTCCTGCACTTATTTCATAAATTAGTTTCTTTTAATCAATCAATTTTTGCCAGATCAAGATGAATAGCTGCTTTTACGGCTTCTTTGCTGGTTGTTGACGGGTCAATTTCGATGATCTTACCATCGGGTTTGATCAAGTCGATTGATTTGTTTTCGAGGTTAAAATGAGCAAACTTTTTCGTAATTCCATTGGCCTCAATATACCAGGAAGCTTCATCTTCATGATAAACCAGCTGATATTCATCACCAGCGTTTTTCCCGTCAAGTTGCACCACACTGAATTTGTTTTTAGTTGCTGTAATTTGGTACGAATTTCCGTTGTTTTTAACTATTTGTATTTCTTCTTCCCCTTCATTCATGCTATATGGGCTGTCGCCAGACCAATATTCGATTGTGTTAAGCAAAATCACATCGAGAAATACAGTTACTCCATATACCGGTACTATCAGAAATGCAAGAAATACAACCTCCTTGGCGCCATCTCCACCAATATTCATATTCCAGTCATACAATCCTGTTGTAAGCTTAAATGACCCAAAGCATCCTGTTTGGGTTAGGGTTATGGCCAAAAATAGCAACCCCAGTGATAATGATTTGATCTTCTTCATAATGTTTGTTTAAGTTTAGTTGGATATTTAATACAAACAATTAAAATGAAGAATGGTTAGTTTTTCCACTTAATATTACATCCAATGCTGGGTCGTTGGTTGGGATTTACTTCATTGCCGCTAAGCAATGCTTCCAGTGCCTCACGGATGTCCTTTCCGGTAACAGGTAATCCGTTTGATGGTCGTGAATCATCTAATTGTCCACGATAAACACATTTCAGGTCACCATCGAAAATATAAAAGTCAGGTGTACAGGCGGCATCATAAGCTTTAGCAACTTCCTGCGTTTCGTCGTAGAGATATGGGAATGGATAACCCAACCGTTTAGCGTATTCCTGCATTTTCTCAGGCGAATCTTCCGGGTAGTTCTCTGCATCATTCGAACTGATAGCGATAAAAACAATCCCTTTAGGTATGTAATCCCGGGCAAGCTTAACCAGTTGCTCGTTTACATGTTTCACAAACGGGCAATGGTTGCAAATAAACATGATAACCGTGGCTTTATCGGAATTGATCTTTTGAAGGTTTACAGGTTGTCCTGAAATAACATCTTCTAATTCAAAAGCCGGTGCCGTAAAGCCCAACGGATTCATGGTGCTTGGTGTTTCTGCCATATTCGTTTTCGTTTTAGCGTTTTTAGGAACAACAACCTTCCACGGGTTTTGTTTGGAGATTATTCTCAGGATTTAAAAAAGGTCTTGCTTTAACGAATAACCAGTTTTTGAGTGAAATTTCCGGAGTGGGATTTAACCTGCAGGAAGTATATCCCCGGAGAAAAATTATCAAGCGAAAGCGGAAAGGAGCTCTTGCCAGGATTTATGCTGAACATCCCCACAATAGTACCATCATATTGGTGGAGAATGATCTCTTTTTCATTTTGGATTCCATTATTGAAAATTACCCATGTTTGGTTTTGCGCCGGATTGGGGTAGATCTCAATATCATTTTGATTACCTGGTTTAGACTCAAGACCTACATTTCCGATTTCCCACGAAGCTTCCCATCCGGAAGCGGCATTTACCGGATCGGAAGAAAAGGCTATGAGCATTTTGCCACTTTCGGCAGTTACCGGTTCCGGAAGGTTTTCTGGTTCATAATAACCTGAATAGGTCGCAAGCAACTCATTGGTTCCAGCGTCGTAAATTTTAACTTCGTCTTTGTCGGGTTCGGTTTCAAAATGACTGAAACTAAGTGTTAAATCACTTGCAAAGGCAGGGGTAATCTGCCACATACATGCAGAGCTGTTTCGATAATGAAAAGTCCCGCTTCCATCACTCAGCGTTCCCTGTTCATCTGTGAGGGCTGTTATCCCTGAGCACCAAACAGGTTTAACCGATTGATAGCTGATAAACCAGCCTTCATCATTATTTGATTGATCCGAATCAAAAGTGATATACAATGAATTTCCAGTTGAATTGATTTGCTCGGGTATGATTGTCCCGCTATACTCAGCAATCAGGGGTGCATTTGCATCTTGTCCGTCATAGATCTTAACAATATCCGAGCCTTCTTCAGTTCTGAACCGGTTGAAATTTAATATAATATAAGTAACCGAATCGAATTCATTCTGCGGATCGATTAACCAGGAACAAGAGATATTTGATTGGTAATTGTAATTGGCGTTGCTGCCATCATTAAATGTTCCATTGAGGCTTTTTAGGGTGTCGTTTCCTGTGCAATAGCCGGGATACGCATAGTTTAAGGTGTCAGGGTAACAGTGTATAACAAGTTCCTGTGCCAAATTAAAATTTGAACCACCCGGCGTTAATTCTTCCAGGTAAAAATATCCATCGTAGCTGCCACCCCAGCCCCAGTTGAAGTGGAAATATTCTTCTGTTTGATAACCATCAACAATAAATGCATGGCCGTTCACATTCGGTACCGACCATCCTGCATAATACATCGGAATTCCGTGATCGAGATGTGCCACAATGGTGCTGTCCCAGTCAAGGTTGGTACTGTCGCGGTAGAGATATTCTGTTTCAGGAGAATATTTGAAAAAGGTACGCAATGAATAGGCAGCCTTATGATTCCACATGCCGGATCCATCCGGACCGTAATCCATATCCACCGAAACACCCAGGTGATAAAGAAGGGTGGCAACTGCGAAATTCGGGCTATTTAATGAATTGGTCATCTCGTTCCATGCATAGGTCGTTTCTCCGAAATTGGCAGTTACAGTGCCGTAATCGGGATGTTGGTATGTATAACTGCCTGAGCCGGAATCAGGCCACCTGAAATAATAACACAATTGTCCCATAGCGGTAGCTACGCATCCTGTATAACAATGACCGGCCGGTCCGCCCGGATCTGAAGGGCACATTGTGTTGTAAAATTGTCCCTGATTCCAGTTGGAAATAAGCATCGGTTCCACTGACTTGGAATCATCTGTATTGAGTGGGTGAAAATCAGAAGCCAAATAGTGTTTCCAACCTGTCTTTACTTCATCTGAAGGTGTAACCTTTGTATGGATTGCATGATGAATTTGCCGGGTATATTGCTGAATCCAGGCCTCGAAAGCGGGAGGATTTGTCTTTTCAGAAGAATAACCACTAAACGAATAAGCCAGGATCGGTTTTACAGATTGCGATGCTGAAACGATAACATATCCGCCTCCAATAAAATGATGAATCCGAAATACAGTAACCCCAGAAAATATCTCTTCACGTGTTGAACTGATTTGCAATTGAAATTGTGAAATTGCTGATTTTTCAGCGAAACATCTTTTGGCGACCAGTTGGCTTTGTTCAAGCGTAACTTCATAATTTTGAGCAATAGAAGTAAGACATAGCGCGGCAGATAGTAAAGTAGCAAACAATCTCATAGGGCTTAGTATTTATAAAACTATTATTTTAATCTGTTAATTTCAAGAAAATGAAATATCAGATAACATCCTGTTGATTGAATTTCATGGCTTTAATTCCGCTCATGCAGGTGCCAGTAATAGTTCGAAGCTACATGAATTTCGCGTAAAATCCGAGAAATTTGTCAGCAATCGCTTCCCAGCTATATTCATCAATAATCAACTGATGAGCTGCATTTCCCAGTTTGTTTCTTTTGTCATGATCTTTTAGTATACCGATCATTGCTTCTGCAAATTCATCTTTGTTTGTCGGGTCTATCAGCAGGCCGTTTTCACCATGAGTGATGGCATTTCTGATCCCTCCGAATTTGCTTGCTACAACTGGTGTAGCGCAGGCCATTGCTTCCTGTGAGGTCATCCCGAAGGGTTCAAATTGCGAAGGCAAAACAAACAATTGAGCCTGCTGGTAATATTGGGTCATCATTTTATCAGGCACATAACCGATAAACTCCACGCGATCTTCCATTTTTTCTTCCTCAACAATGGCATGCAAACGGTCGAAGAGTTCTACTTCGCGCTGTTTGGGGTTGGGAGACCCACCACCGATCACAAGGTCAACATCCGGAATTTCTTCTTTAACGATTGCAAAGGCCCTGAGCAAATGATCATGACCTTTATTGGTGTCCATCCTGCTCATGCAATAAATATATTTATCAGGAAGATTTGAGGGCTTTTGAAGATCTTTTTCAGTAGGCGGATAAAACTTTTCTATATCAACTCCGGGAGGGATGATGCCAATGTTATCGGCATCAAAATCATACAATTGTTTTAGTTTTTCATACTGGACTTCTGAGGTAAGTGTTTGACCGTTTACTTCTTTAAAAATCCTCATTTCTTCAGAAATACGGTGTTCGAAATTGAATTTTTTCTCCATCTCTTCCGGGTCGCCCCCCATTTGATCTTTTTTCCAGGCGCCTAACGAATGTGCTGTGAAAAATGAAGGTTTATTCATGGCCTTGGCCAGCAAAAGTGTAACAATCCCTGCATCAACATAATGACCGTGGTAAAGATCGTAATCCATATTCTTTTCATGCACGTAGTTAAGCATATTGGTTGAAAGTTCGGGAAGCAGTTCGTATATAAACTCTTTCGGACGAAATTTCCACGGTCCGGCCGGAATACGAACTACTCTTACCTCTGGATGACCGGGCACGGGATCTTCCTGTATTTTTTCCCTTTCGAACCACCGCGTGAAAATATCTACTTTAATTCCCTTACGGGCTATCGCCTTAGCCAGTTCCAACACATACACCACCTGTCCGCCCGTGTCGGTGCGTCCAAGCTGTGGAACAGGGTCGAAATACCCGTGGGTACTTAACATCGCTATATTTTTGAATTTCGTATTTGCCATTTTTTGCTTTTTAAATTACTGTTTGGATGATTCGTTTTTAATGCGATACTGCATTCGTCACTTTTTCTGTGCTTCCCACTGTTTGGAAATAACTATATCGGCCAATTTTTTATGTTTAGAAATGATCTCGTGTTCAATGGTCAAAACCCTGTCAAGAAAATCGTCCTGTGCTTCCCTGTTTCTCTTTTTCCTCGATTCAATGGTGTCCATTTTATTGCGATCAATAAAAATACGGCAATTGGCATTTTTTAGGGTTGTTGTGTAGGTCCCCTCTGCAATTAATACATCAAATGTTGAAAGATCAACGGTTTCTTCGCCTACGCTGTCGGCTTTAAAATCTACCAAAGGTTTCGTCACCGGATTTTTTTCGTGTACTGTATCTAATATGTTTTGATCGAGCAATTCCAGCTTTACTTCATTTGTGCCGACCCATGAGATATCAGATTTCCTTTTGTTCTCATTTGTTTTCGGCGGCAAAATAAAGTAGTCGTCCTGGGCAAATATATAAGACGAAATACCTTCCGTTTTAAGATCTTCTGCAATTGAAGCTGCAATTTCTGATTTTCCGGCACCGGATTCACCAGCCACCGTAATCACGTACTTTTTACCCGCTTTCCGGATATCTTCAAGTATCATTGGGATTACCTGAGAAGCGGCTTTCCTGTGATTTTCATCGATGATTAAAATATCACCTCTCATATTCAAATTATTTTTGTTCTGATTGTATTGACATCTCAAAAATACAATTTTCCTGATATTTAAATGTATTGATAAGTAATGTATTGAATCGCAGTTTAATACAAATTCGGATGTAAATTTTGGACATAATCAATTTGTAATCGTACTTTTATGAACCCATTTCAATTATAAAAACCGATGGAAGTCAGGTCAAACAAACTTGGTGATATCCGCAAATTCTATACTTCCTTACTGATGGAAGTGTATGATAAAAGTGAGGCTGAGAAGTTGCTGCTGATTTTACTCGAAGCCTACTCCGGGTATTCCAGGGCTAACATTATTGCCTTTCCTGACAAAACAGTAAGCGAATCGGAGCTTCTTAAAATTCATTTTGGAGTTAAAGATTTATGTAATCAAAAACCGGTTCAATATATATTGGGAGAAACTGAGTTTTATGGAATGAAGTTTAAAGTAAATCCCGGTGTGTTGATCCCACGGCCTGAAACCGAAGAGCTTGTGGATTTGATCATACAAGAGAACAATTCTGAAACCGGGCTCCGGGTGCTCGATATTGGAACCGGTTCGGGATGCATTGCCGTAACGCTGGCTAAAAACTTACCGGGCTCAAAAGTTATTGCAATAGATATTTCGAGGGAAGCGCTTGATTTAGCGAGGGAGAACGCAATTCTCAATAATGCCGGTGTTGAGTATATTCAAATGGATATTTTGTCTTCTAATGAGAAAGCCTTTCACAAACCTTTTGATCTGATCGTAAGCAATCCTCCATATGTACGGGAGTCGGAACGGAAGGAAATGAAATCCAACGTACTTGATTATGAGCCAAAGCGGGCTTTATTCGTTCCTGATGAGGATCCATTGTTATTTTACCGTGCAATATCCGGATTTATTCGACTTCATCTGAACAAGAAAGGCCGGGTTTATTGTGAAATCAATCAGTATTTGGGTGAAGAGATCACCAGGTTGTTTGAGTCGGATGGTTTAATAAATACGGTGATCGAAAAAGATATGTATAAGAATGACCGTTTTTTAATTGCCACAAAATAAAATCTGTTTATGTAAGGAGTTCCCTTTTCAAAAAGGCAAGTGCTTCATCATAAATTCCCGGTTCACTGCTTTCTCTTGGGCCTGCAACATTCAAAACAAATATGGCTGAGTCTGTAAGCCATTTTGAAAGTTTTAGCTGATAACTATCCGCAGGATCAGCAAGTTTTATTACCAAATGAGGTTTCCTTATCTTTTTACACAAACTAAGAGTAAGTGCTGTACCTGTGTCCAGTTTGTGTTTATAAATGATCAGAGTTCCATCACTATCCAAAATGTTTTTGAGCGTTCTTTGCCGGTAATCAGAGGTTGGCGTCTCTAACAAAGGGTACATGGGTGGGATAACTCCATCCCCGGCTCTTCTGCCTGCCGGGCACCAACCGCCTGCGGCTATGTGGTTGGTCAGTGCGAAATCGAGGGCTGCCCTGTCAACGCCTGTTTGTCCGCCACTGATGATTGTAATATTGTCGGGGAATTTCATTATGGGAAATAAAAATAGCGAAAAAGTTGCTCTTTTTCGCTATTGTACAAACCTAAAAAGTAATTATTATGCTGTCGGTTGGATAATTATCATCGAGTCCTGATCCTTTTTCAATTCGTTGGTAAATCTTTGATACGTCTGGTCGAGCAGGAAGGAACTGGGATGATCCTCCAGGTTCAGTACCCAGTAAAAATCATGCTCATTGTCTTTGATCACGAAAAAGAAATCCGGATTTCGGTAATCTGAATTGTTATGTGTGGTGTTTTCTAACATTTTATCCTGTATCTTGAATTAATTCTTGTGATTATCCATTGGCAAAAACTGTACTATTTGCTAAATTGTTAGTTATTAATGTTTTAGTTTTTAGGAGATTTCCCAATATTGGAAATAATCATTAAACAAGGGAAAAAGTTTGTTTCATACAGGTGATAAAATGAAACAGTAAGGGTTGGCAATTATATTATCGATTGAAAGGATGCGGCCGGTCATTTTTATATAATTTTGCAGAAATTTAATTTTAAAAAGTATGTTTGAAGGTTTATCAGATAAACTTGAACGATCGTTTAAGGTCCTTAAAGGTCATGGTCATATCTCGGAGGTTAATGTAGCTGAAACATTAAAAGAAGTGAGGAGGGCTCTGCTCGACGCCGACGTTAGTTTTAAAATTGCCAAACAATTTACAGAAACTGTAAAAGAAAAGGCTTTGGGTCAGAAGATCCTTACATCGGTTTCTCCTGGGCAATTGATGGTGAAAATCGTTCATGATGAGCTGGCTCAGCTGATGGGTCCAGAATCGGCGGAGGTTAACCTGAAGGGTAGTCCGTCTATTATTTTAATTGCTGGTTTGCAAGGTTCGGGTAAAACCACATTCTCAGCCAAGCTGGCCAATTTTCTCAAAAGCAAAAAAGGTCGAAATCCCATTCTTGTCGCGGGTGACGTTTACCGTCCGGCTGCAATCAACCAGTTGAAAGTGTTGGGTGAACAGGTAAATGTAAAGGTTTATACAGAAGAAGATAATAAGGATCCGGTAAAGATTGCCAAAAAGGGAATCGAACACGCCAAAGAGTACGGTCACAATGTAGTGATTATCGATACAGCCGGTCGTTTGGCAATTGATGAGGAAATGATGAATGAGATCACTGCCATAAAAAAAGAGGTGAATCCGCAGGAAACCCTGTTTGTGGTTGACTCGATGACCGGTCAGGATGCTGTGAATACAGCCAAGGCATTTAACGATCGGCTCGATTACGAAGGTGTGGTCTTAACCAAACTGGATGGTGATACAAGGGGCGGGGCTGCCCTTTCGATCAAAGCAATTGTGAATAAACCGATCAAGTTTGTTGGTATTGGTGAAAAAATGGATGCCATCGATCAGTTTCATCCCAACAGGATGGCCGACCGGATTTTGGGAATGGGTGATATTGTATCCCTTGTTGAAAAAGCCCAGGAGCAATTTGATGCTGAAGAAGCCCGGAATCTCCAACGTAAGATCGCGAAAAACCAGTTCAACTTCGATGATTTCCTGAAACAGATCAAGCAGATCAAAAAAATGGGAAATGTGAAAGACTTGATGGGAATGATTCCCGGTGTGGGAAAGGCCATTAAAAATATGGATATTGACGATGATGCTTTTAAAGGTATTGAAGCCATTATCTACTCGATGACTCCCGAAGAAAGGAATGATCCGAAAATTTTGAATGGTAGCCGCAGACGTCGCATTGCAGTAGGAAGCGGCACCGATATTCAAGAAGTGAATCAATTGATCAAACAATTTGCCGAAACACAAAAAATGATGAAGATGATGACCGGCGGCAGAGGAAAAAACCTGATGCGTGCCATGTCGAATATGAAAAATGTTCCGGGCAGATAAATCTTGTTTTTAATTTAAATTGCATCATTCATGAAAATTATTGATGGAAAAGAAACCGCTAAACTCATCAAGGAAGAGATAAAGGCTGAAGTAGCTGGTATTATTGATCGGGGTGATGACCCACCACACCTTGCGGCAGTAATCGTGGGTGATGATCCGGCAAGCCATACCTATGTTAATGGCAAGGAAAAAGCATGCAAACTGGTCGGTTTTACTTCCTCAATTTACAGGATGCCTGACGAAACCACCGAACAGGAATTGCTGGATGTAGTTACCTATTTAAACAATGATCCCGAAATTGATGGTTTTATTGTTCAGCTTCCTCTTCCAAAACATATCGACGAAAATAAGGTACTCGAAACCATCGATCCCAAAAAAGATGTGGACGGTTTCCATCCTGTAAACATTGGGCGGATGGCGCTTAACCTACCTTCCTATCTGCCAGCCACACCTTATGGTATTTTACAGCTGATCGAACATTATAAAATCGAAACTGAAGGCAAAAATGTGGTTGTCCTCGGAAGAAGTCATATCGTTGGATCGCCGATCAGTATTTTGCTTGGAAGAAAAAATAATCCCGGAAATGCTACGGTTACAATGTGCCACAGCAAAACCAAAGGGTTGAAGTCCATCGCTAAAAAGGCCGATATTTTGATCGTTGCGATGGGGCAGCCACATTTTGTTACTGAAGATATGGTAAAAAAAGATGCTGTAGTGATCGATGTGGGGATACACCGGGTTCCATCCGATGAAACCAAATCGGGTTTTAAACTGATCGGTGATGTTGATTTCGACCGGGTGGCCTCCAGAACTTCATATATTACACCGGTACCGGGTGGCGTTGGCCCGATGACCATTGTGTCATTGCTTAAAAACACCTTAAAAGCTTCCAAAAAGGAAGTTTATTCATAATCTGATAAAATGTTTCCGATGGATTTCAGTCTTAAAATACCTGTAAAATCAGCGGTATTGCTGTTTGTTTTTTTATGGTCACAAACAAGTTTTGCGCAACAAATGCGTGAGCTTTATACCATCGTTAGTTATCCGGGAGCCTTCGAAGCGGTTGAACTGGATGATCAGGTAGAAGAAACTTCCGGACTGATAAACTTTGATGATAGATGCTGGACTATAAACGATAGTCAAAATAAGGCAGAAATTTATCGTATCGACATCGAAACCGGAGCGGTTCTCCAAACTGTTACGATAGAGAATGTCGAAAATAATGATTGGGAAGAACTGGCCGCCGACGATCAGTTTATATATATAGGCGATTTTGGCAACAATCGTGGAAACCGCAAAAACCTGGCAATTTACCGCATATCCAAAAAGGATTTGCCCGGAAAGAAAAATGGTAAAATAACTCCTGAGGTTATCCGCTTTGATTATGCTTATCAAAAAGAATTTACACACCCTGAAAATAAACATAATTTTGATTGTGAAGCGATGATTGCTTTTGGTGACTCACTGATGCTGTTTTCGAAGAACAGGGCTAACCTGAAAACCGATTTGTATTTACTTCCCAAATCTCCCGGGGAGTATTCAATTAAACCGGTAGAGAGTTTTGATTCAGATGGGTTGATCACCGGAGCCTGCCTTAATAATGAAAATAATATTCTGACTTTGGTTGGTTATAAAGATCAGAACCCCTTTGTATTTGTTGTGAAAGATTTTAAAGGGAGTTTCAGTGGTGCAGGTGAAATCTGCAGGTTTAATTTCATCCGGTTGAATGGTTCCCAAACAGAAGGTATATGCTGGTTGTCAGATCATGAAATTTGTATTTCAACTGAAAAAACAAAAACATTCAACCAGGGTATTTACAAAATTGATTTACAAAAGATTTTTAACCAATCATCGATGGATTGGTGATGCAAATGACTGTAGAAGAATTACTGGAAAAAGGATTAGCCCTTCCGTTGATGGAAGAATTTTATACCATTCAGGGAGAAGGGTTTCACACGGGAAAGCCGGCCTGGTTTACCCGGATCGGAGGATGTGATGTGGGCTGCAGTTGGTGTGATGTAAAAGAATCATGGAATGCTGCCACCTGGCCGTTAACTCCTACTGATGAAATTATTAAAAAAATTGTTGATTGTCCGGCCGGTGCAGTGGTGGTGACTGGTGGAGAGCCTCTGATGTATAATTTGGCCTATCTCTGTTCCGAAGTTAAAAAGCATAATATCACTACATTTCTTGAAACTTCCGGTTCGCATCAGCTTACAGGTGAGTGGGACTGGATTTGTCTTTCCCCGAAAAAATTCAGTCCCCCTCTTGAAGAAATTTACCAAAAGGCCGATGAATATAAAGTGATCATTCAATCAAAGGGAGATTTTGCCTGGGCTGAAAAAAATATTCACAGGCTGCGTAGTAATTGCCGACTATACCTTCAGCCCGAATGGAGCCGGGCAGAGGCGATTATGGAAGACATAGTGGATTATGTTAAAGCCAATCCCAAATGGAATATCTCACTTCAAAGCCATAAGTACATGCACATTCCCTGATCTTTCGCGTTAATCTGAAATGACTATGCAACATATTAAATTATTATTTCTTTACACTTTTTTCTTTTTAATTAGCCTTTCTTCAATAGCACAGGTCGAATGGAGTACGAATAATAAAAAAGCGATCAAGGCATTTAACGAAGGTGATGCAGCATTCCGTTTGCAAAATTACCAGGAAGCTGAACAAAGTTTTTTGCGTGCTATCAGCATCGACCCCGGTTTTTATGAAGCTCATGTTCTGTTGGCTGAGCTTTACGAAACCACGCATCAGGATTCGAATGCTGTTATGCTTTATGAGAAGGCCATTAGCCTTGATGCTGATAAGTACCCGGCTGCTTATTTTTTTCTCGCGGGGATAGAATATCGCAATGGCTGGTATCTTGGTGCAGAGGCTCACTATCTTGCATATTTGCAATACCCGTCAAACGACCCTGCGAATAAACAAAAAGCTGAAAAACACATTTTGAACTGTCGTTTTGCTCAGAAGGCAATGGAAAATCCGGTGCCTTTCGAACCTGTAAACCTGGGTATGGATGTTAATACACCGCGCGATGAATATTTTCCCTGCCTGACGGCTGACAATGAAACTTTGCTTTTTACACGTTTGCTCGTCGATAAAAATTCGTTTACCGGCAAACAGGAAGATTTTTTCGTTAGCCGCAAAAATGGGGATGAGTGGGAAACTGCTATCAATATTGGTTTGCCCATCAATACAAAATACAATGAAGGGGCTCCATCGCTTTCTGCCGATGGCAATACCCTTATTTTTACGGCATGCGAAAGCGTTGCGGGATATGGAAACAACCGACAGGGGTTCGGACGCTGCGACCTCTTTATTTCGCAGCGAAAAGGATTGTCGTGGAGTACGCCCCGGAATATCGGAAAGCCTGTTTCTTCAAGGTATTGGGAATCGCAACCTTCTATTTCTGCAGATGGAAAAACCTTATATTTTGTGAGCAACAGAGACAGTGATTACGATATTTGGGTAACCCGGCAGGATGACAAAGGGCGTTGGAGTTTGCCGGAAATGTTAGGCCCCAATATCAATACATCAGGATATGAAGGATCTGTGTTTATTCATCCGGATAATCAAACCCTGTATTTTTCATCCGACGGTCATGTTGGAATGGGAGGCATGGATATTTTTTACAGTCGCCTCGACAGTGCAGGCAACTGGGGTGAGCCAACCAACCTCGGTTATCCGATCAACACATGGAAAGATGAGAACAGTGTAGTGATCAGTGCTGATGGCGAACTGGCTATGTTTGCCAGCGACCGGAAAGATGGTTTTGGAGGGCTTGATCTGTATGCTTTTGAATTGTACAAAGAGGCCCGTCCGCTTTTTGTCACCTATTTGAAAGGAACTGTTTTCGACGATGAAACGAGCAAAAAACTTAGGGCAGCCTTCGAACTCACCGATCTCGAAACAGGAAATGTATCTGTAACTTCATACTCCAATGAAGAAACAGGTGAATTTCTTGTGGCTTTGCCAACAGATCGTGATTATGCTTTAACCGTTTCAAGACCCGGATATTTGTTTTATTCAGAGAATTTTAACCTTGAAGGAGTTCATTCACAAACCGACCCGTTCATTAAAGACATTCCGTTGAAACCGATCAAGACGGGAGAATCAGTGGTGTTGCGTAATATTTTTTACGAAACTGACAAATATGAGCTTAAGGAAAAATCGCGGGTTGAAATGCAAAAACTCATCGATTTGATGCAACAAAACCCGGAGTTGAGGATCGAAATAAGCGGACATACCGACAATGTGGGAATGGATGAATACAACAAAGTTCTATCGCGCAATCGTGCCAAATCGGTTTATGATTACCTGGTTGAAAATGGGATCGATCAATCACGGCTTACCTATGAAGGTTACGGGAAAACAAAACCGGTAGATACCAACGAAACCGAGGAAGGTCGTGCCAATAATCGCCGGACGGAATTTAAGGTTTTGTAATTCCATAAAATCTTCCTGCATCGTTTTGCTATCATTTATCTGAAGTTTTTTCTTCACCTGATACAGCATCAAATATTCGTTTATATTTGCCGCATGATCGTTATTGATAATACCATCATATCGGATGAATTCCGTGATGCCCGCTTTTGCTGCGACGTGCAGAAATGCCTCGGGGGATGTTGTGTAGAGGGAGATGCCGGTGCGCCCCTTGAAGAGGAAGAGATCGCTTTTCTTGAAGAAAATTTACATAAAATCAGACCCTATATGCGCCATGAAGGAATTGAAGTGGTTTATCGAAATGGTGTGTTTGATTATGATATGGAAGGTACTTTTGTTACGCCACTTGTTCGCGATCGTGATTGTGCATTTGTATATTACGAAAATAAAATTGCCCGATGTGCCATCGAAAAGGCATATAACGAAGGTTCCATCACATTCAGAAAACCTGTGTCCTGTCATTTGTATCCGGTTCGAATAACCAAACATAAAGAGTTCGACGCGATCAACTATCATAAATGGCATATCTGTGCACCAGCACGCACATTTGGAAAAAAGAACGGTGTTCGTTTGTATGAATTCCTCAAGGATGCATTGGTAAGGAAATACGGTGATGACTGGTATCAAAAGCTCAAAAGCGAAATTGAAAAATTCCATCCTCCGGCTGAAAACGTCCGGTGATTCCTGCCATTTTAAAATGCTTCTCCAAAAGTTAAGTACCTTTACAAATTGAATCTTAAAACCTTTGAAAATGAAATATCTAACAACAATTATATTACCCTTTTGGGGAATTTGTTTTCTTTTGATAACGAACACGGGATATGCCCAGAGCAGGTATTTCGAAAAATCGGATTACAAAAAAAACGGCGTCATTGCAGAAAGTTTTAACAAGCCGGTAAAAGGTAGTAATGAATCGTCGAGGCATAACCTGGTTTCAAAGAAGTATTTGCAGAGCCAGGACGGAATAATGGTTTTTACAGACACACTGAACTATCCTCTGCCGGGCGAATTAACATTGTACGTGAGCGATGAAGGTTATGTATCCGGCAACAATGAGTATAACGATCAGGCAAAGGCTAATTTTTTTACAAATTCGATGAGCTGTTATTTAACGGGAGTATTGATTGACTTTGCATGGGCCACAGGCGGCGACGAAAACATCGAGGTAGCAGTGTGGAATAATAATGGTTCCGGCGATTCACCCGGAGATAAAATCGGCAGCTCATCGGTGTTGTTGAATGAGATCATCCAAAATGTTGGTAACGAGGAGTTGACCTATATCCCGTTTCTTCCAGCAGTGGAGATAACCGGGAACTTTTATGTGGGTGTTTACCTTCCTGAAACAGCAGGTGATACACTTGCAATATGGACCAATACCGATGGTGATACAAATCCTGCAACAGCTTGGGAATTATGGGACTCGGGCGAATGGTTCAACTATGGCGACCAAAATTCATGGCAGTTAAATGTGGCACATGCCATTTACCCTGTAGTTACTGATGAAGTTGACCTGACTGCAAATTTTGTAGCCGGAGAAACCGGAATAAGTCCGGGTGAAACTGTCGGGTTTCAGGATTTGTCGCTGGGTACACCTATTTCATGGATGTGGGAATTTGAAGGAGGAACACCTTCAACCTCCACAGAACAAAACCCGGTAGTATCTTACGAACAGACCGGAAATTTTGATGTGAAACTTATAGTGAACGATGGCAGCATGAGTGATTCCATCACAAAACCTGATTACATTCATGTGTCTGAGCAGGTTCCCAACATCGATACATTAATATATCCGCTTCCCGGGTCATATGTAGTTTTTGTGCTTAACAATAACGGAGGTTATGTTTGTGGAACCAATTCATTCGGCGATCAGGTTAAAGCCAACTATTTCGGAAATATCCAGGAGGGAGAGCTAACTGGAATGCTGATCGAATATGCCTGGGCAAGCGGTGGAAATCCTGATGTGGAAGTATCGGTATGGTCTGCTGATTCAGGAGTTCCGACATCGAAAATCGGGAGTTCCACTGTGTCATTTAGTACCATAAAAAATGATGTTAATGCCCAGCAACCTACCTTTGTCAATTTTGACAATGATATCTCTGTGCAGGGATCATTCTTTGCAGGATTTTCCATACCACAAACGGCCGGTGATACGATTGTTGTTTGGTCGAATGATAATGGCGACACAAATCCGGGAATTGCCTGGGAAGTATGGGATGATAATACATGGCACAATTTTAACGAACAGAATAGCTGGCAGATAAACTGTGCACTTGCCATCCACCCTATTATCGAATATCCCACCGGAATTTTTGAAATTTTAGGAACCAACCAATTGAATGTCTATCCCAATCCTTCGAATGGAGTTTATATACTTGATATCGAAAACATTTCAAATCCAACAAATTTGGAAGTTTTCGATGTGAACGGTAACCTGGTTTCAAGGCAGAAGGTTTTTGCAGAAAATATGCAAACGGTTGTTAAAATTACGAATCAAAAAGCCGGGGTCTATCTCATCAGGTTGCAATCAGATAGTGGTTACCGGTATACCCGGATAGTAAAGGAATAGTAAATCTTATTGACTCTGATTTTTCCAGATTTCCCACGATTTAAGCGCCTGAAGGCGGAACATCTCTGAACCGTTCTGAATTGACGCTCCAAAATTATGTCCAAATTTCAGAAAAGCCGTTTCAGGCGGATTATAAATCAGGTCGAACAGGTGGTGATCCTTTGTCAGAAGTTCATAAGGTATTTCCGGGAAATCACCAACTTGAGGATACATACCCACCGGTGTACAATTGATTATCAATTGATGCGATGGGATCAATTCCTCCATTTTTGCATAATCAGTCTGGTTTTCTCCGGCAGGATTTCTGCTGATAAAAACATGTGGAATCTTCAAATTTTCCAAAACAAATGAAACTGCCTTCGCACTGCCACCGGTTCCGATGATCAATGCCTGCTGATGGTGTTTTTTTAAGTTGGGTAAAAGCGATTCTCTGAAACCAAAAACATCTGAATTATAACCTTTCAGAGTGATTTTCCCTGAACCGTATTTGATTGATATGCAGTTCACTGCCCCGATCTTCCGGGCCGTTTCATCTATTTGATCCAGGTAAGGGATAACTGTTGTTTTATGTGGGATTGTAACATTTAAACCTTTCAGTCCGGGATTTGAATTGATGAGGCTTCTTAAAGCATCTACCGATCTAAGTTCAAAATTCGTATAATTGTGATCGACGAGATTTTCTTTTCTGAATTTATCGTTGAAAAAAACCGATGAAGCCGAATGGCCAAGCGGGTACCCGATCAATCCGAATAACGTCATTGTTATTCTTCCTCTGTTTTTAAAGCGGCTGCCTTTTCGATGGCCCAGATGCTGGCTATTCCGACCAGCGCAATCAGAATGGCGAAGATCACTTCCTGATCAAAACTATCAGGGACATATCGCTGATACTGAACCACAATCTTTTCTCCATTTTTGAGAATAAAATCACCAGCAGCATCTTTCATGAAAATCATCTTTTGCCAGGGCCAGAGTATACTGACTGATCCAAGGATAAAGCCAGTTAGCAGGGCAATGGTTTGGTTACGGTAGTGTTTAAACACCCATGATAAAACATGCGAAAAGGCAAGCAATCCCAAACCTGCTCCAATCACCACCGGTATCAATATTCCCAGATCGCGGTTATTGATGGCATCGATCATTACCAACTGGTAGTTTCCCATCAGGATAAGAACAAATGAGCCCGAAAGACCCGGAAGTATCATACTGCACATCGCAACTACTCCACAGAGAATAAGATATAGCATACTGCTGTTTTCTGTGGCCGGATTTAAAATAGAAATGACCACGGCTACTATTGCTCCGATCACAAATGAAATGATCACAGAGATTGACCAGGTGGAAATTCTCTTCCCGACAAAATAAACCGAGGCCAGCACCAGCCCGAAAAAGTATGCCCAGATATAAACCGGATAATTGATGAAGAGGTAATCGAACAGTTTGGCCAGTGTTATGATGGCAACTGCAATGCCTGCAAATACAGCTATCAGGAAGTAGAGATCGGTTTGGCGGGCAAATTCTTTGATCTTAAATGACAATAGAAGTTTAAAAGCTTTCAGGTTAAAAGATTTAACAGCATTGATCAACCTTTCGAAAATACCGGTGATCAGGGCCATGGTGCCACCTGAAACTCCCGGTATTACATTGGCCGCTCCCATAGCAATGCCTTTTAGTATCAATGAGAAATATTGTTTCATAGTTGCCAGTTAAGTTCGGTGCAAAAGTAAAAAAAGCTGGAATTGTTAAAGAAGATATTAAACCCTGAAGAGTTCAATGATACGTAAAAGGTTTGGATCGTCCTGGAGTTTTTTATCGTAGGAAAAAATTTCTGTATGACTTTCATAATCTGCTATCAGGGCTTCTTCGAGATAGGTATAAGCAGCTTTATGCTGACCCTTCCGTAGCAAATAGATGAATAATCTGTAAAGCAATGCAACATTATCGGGTTGGATGTCCAAACCTTCTTCAAGGAGGTTAAGAGCTTCCTCCAGTTGTCCGTCTTTTGCATAGCTATGGGCATAATCCAGCCAGATGTCAGGATTCTTGGGTTCCAGTTCGGTTACTTTCAGATATGCTTCGTGTGCTGCTTCAATGTCGCCGGCATCCAGTTGAAGGTCACCCAGCAAATACCAGAATTCTGCATTGATCGGCTCAATGTCAATCGCACGTTTCACATGATTTACAGCAAGTTTAACTTTACCCTGTTCCTCGTAAATAAGTCCAATACTGATCCAGCAATCAGAGAGCAGGGGATCAATTTGAAGCGCACTTCGGTATGATTCAAGTGCTTTGTTTTTTTTATTCAGTTTTTCATAACACTCTCCGATATAAAAATGGGTCATCGCTTCTTCATCTTCAAATCGAAAAGTCTCTTTATAATGCTCAATGGCTTTTTCGTATAAACCCAGGTTTGCAAATGAGTTGGCTTTATTGAAATAAGCTGATGAAAAACCATCATCAATGGCGATGGCAAAATCGTAAGCATCAATGGCCTTATCGTAGTCCTCGTTATTGTTAAAAGCTATTCCAAGATTGAACCAGGCTGCTTTCGAATAGGGATGTTTGTCAAGAAAATCCCCGAAATACCTGATGCTGTCGCTGGTTTTACCTGAAATCTCAAAGCAGAATGACAATTCATATACCACCGCTTCATTTTCCGGATTGATGTCGAGCACTTTAATCAGGTATTCGATCGCTTTAGTATAATTGCCAAGGTTTTCATATTCGAATGCGATGTTGGTGTATACCTCCTCCAGATCTTCGGCTTCTTTCAATGCTTTGTTGTATTCTTCGATCGCTTTTTCATAGCGTTTCAGGTGACTGTAGATGCCCGCTTTGGTCATAAATACTTCCGGGTTCTCGGGTTCAAGGTTTTCTACCTCCGAAAGTACATCCAGCGCTTTGTTGATATGATTGGTAGAAACCAATAGCTGCGCCTTTTTAAGCATAAAAACCGCAAGGGAGGGATGCTGCTGCATGGCATACTGAATGGCTATTTTTGTTTTCTCGAATTGACTGTTCATCAGGTAAAAGTCGATCACCTGCTCGAATTCGTCAGCATCAAAGAAATAATGATCGCCGGTTTGCAACATGCTATCGAACCTGCCTACCAGGCTGTCAAGCTGTTCGTCTTCCTCATTGTCATAGAAAAAATCCATACCTTGCTTTACCGAATAATTTACAAAGCTATAAAAGTAAATATTAAATCCATCTTATAAAAATGATAATTTTATCCCCCGAATTATAAACATTAAACTATGACATTGATAAAATCGATCTCCGGAATACGGGGAACCATTGGTGGGTCTCCGGGTGACGGACTGAATCCCCCCGATATTGTAAAGTTTACCACAGCCTTTGTGCGCTTTATCAGGAAAAGGAGCAGAAAAGAAAAGCTAAAAATTGTTATTGGACGAGATGGAAGGGTGTCTGGTGAAATGGTAAACCGGCTTGTATCCGGTACGCTGATGTCGATGGGTGCTGATGTGATCGATGGCGGATTGTCTACAACACCAACCGTTGAAATGGCCGTAACCCGCGAACAGGCTGATGGTGGGATCATCCTTACAGCGAGTCATAACCCCAAACAATGGAATGCGCTGAAATTATTGAATGAAAAGGGTGAGTTTATTTCTGCTTCTGATGGTGCTGATGTATTAAAATTGGCGGAGGATGAGGACTTTATCTATACTGGTGTGGATGAAATTGGGAAATATATCACCAAAGATGATTTTATTACTCACCACATCAGACAGGTGCTTGCTTTGCCCCTGGTGGATGTTGAAGCGATAAAAAACAAAAATTTTACGGTGGCTATTGATTGTGTCAATTCTACCGGAGGAATTGCCCTGCCTGCCCTGCTTAAAGCTTTGGGTGTGGACAATGTGATCGAACTGTATTGCGAGCCTACAGGAAATTTTCCGCACAATCCTGAACCGCTACCGGAGCATTTAACGGAAATTTCGAAAATGGTGAAAGAAAAAAATGCCGATGTGGGCTTCGTTGTTGATCCCGATGTTGACAGGTTAGCTATAGTTACTGAAAAAGGGGAGATGTTCGGTGAAGAATATACCCTTGTTGCGGTTGCCAGTTACATCCTGAAAAGTAAAAAGGGAAATACTGTTTCGAATCTGTCGTCATCCCGTGCCTTGCGTGATGTAACTGCCAAACATGGTGGAAGCTACAGTGCTTCTGCAGTTGGAGAAGTAAATGTTGTTGAATTGATGAAAAAAACCAATGCTGTGATCGGTGGTGAGGGCAATGGTGGCATTATTTATCCTGATTTGCATTACGGACGTGATGCACTGGTTGGAATTGCCCTGTTTCTGACACACCTGGCAAAAAGCGGTAAAACTGTTTCTGAACTCAGAGCTTCCTACCCGGGTTATTTTATTTCGAAAAACAAGATAGAATTATCACCGGAAATGAACGTGGATGCCGTACTGGAAGCTATAAAGGAAAAATATAGGAATGAACAGGTGAGTACCATTGACGGTGTAAAAATTGATTTCGCTGATGAATGGGTCCATTTACGAAAATCTAATACTGAACCGATCATTCGCATTTATGCCGAAAGTAGTACCAAACAAAAGGCAGATGCGCTTGCTTCGAAAATAATGCAGGAGATCAGGAAGCTGACTGAATAAATGCTATTCGTCAAGTCCTTTCCAAACGTGTTCAATTGCATCTTCACCTTCGTGATATTCGGCTTTTTCACCTTTCTTGAAAATGTCTTTCGCCTGGATGATGTTTACTTTTTTTGAATCGGGATACTCGCTAACATCAAAACCCACGTTTGTTCTGAAGTCGAGATAAATACACGATTCTGTAGTGTGGTTGTAAAGCTGATGTGATCCGCTTTCTCCAATTTCGAAAAATAAGATGTCGCCGGCTTCTACCTTTTGCAATCCTTCAGGAGTTCGAAGTGTTGCCGCACCCGAGAGGATTACAAAAACTTCTTCAGCATTGTGATGAAAATGATATGGAAAAGAGAACTGTCCGGCAGGCAGCATTCGCATATCGAAGATCAGATGTTTGGATTCGACTTCCTGAAAGAGTCTTGGGGAAGCGGTCAGGAGATTGAAGTTTTTATGCGGGTAACTGCTTTCGAGGTATTCGAGTTCACTTTGTTTGAATATTTTAGACATACATTAAAATTTAATTGGTGTACCTTTTAGAACAATCCGGGAAATAGGGATGTTCATGAACATTCAGAAATGCCGGATCTTTGTAATTTCGTGGTGTATGAATGAATCAATAATTTCCTTCCTTATCACTTTGGGCACCGGCCTTCTCGGAATCTGGAAAGCGGTTCCGGTAGGTTTTACTTTGGGTATTCACCCCCTTGCTGTTTACCTTGCTACCGCGGCAGGAGCAGTGCTTGCAGTTTTGATTATCTATTTTTTTGATGAAGGGATACGGAAATATATACTGGGAAATAGAGTAAATAAACGCGAAAAAAGATTAAATCGCGGTAAAAAAATATTGGAGAAATACGGAGCACCCGGGTTGGGTTTTTTTGGTTGTTTGCTGATGGGGCCCAACATGACCCTGGTTGTCGGTTTGCTGATCGTTACATCGCGAAAAGTATTGCTTTTGTGGACCATTATCGGAATACTGGTTTGGACAGCAGTTTTGGTTGCTCTGGCTGCAACCGGAATCAACCTCGCAAGAGATTTATCAAACTGACTTAACAATTTCCGGTCATGCAAATGATCAGTTAATTTATTGTTAAAGAATTTCATGATTGAATATTTCCATTGCGTAAGCACTTATTTTTGTCGTCATCAACACCTGCAACATGGAACAAATCAACAAACTTGTAAACCTTTCATTTCTCAGGAAATTTACCAATAACGACGAAGAAAAGCTGAAACATTACATCAGGGTATATCTGAGTACGGCGGAAAAAATGTTTGGAGACCTCGATAAAAACAGGGATTCAATTTCGATGGAGGAACTTTATACGCGGGTTCATTCATTGAAACCCCAAACAACGTATGCCGGAATTTTGGGTTTGCCTGAAATTTTAATTGAAATCGAAACTTCCATCAAAAACAAAGCTGAACGGGCAGAAATAATTGAAAAGCTGGATCGCGCCATCCATCTGAACCAAAGAGGTATGGAAGAGTTACAAACTTATCTCGGGTAATCGCGGTTGGTTAAAACAAATCTTTCAATATTTTATCAATATTGTCAAATGCCTGATCGTTTTTAATAACATACTGTATGGCTCCCCTTGAAATGGTTTGGGCAGCAACCGTATACCGTTCCTGACTCGACAACATGATCACCTTCGGATTACGTTTCTCTTTGCGGATTTCTTCAAGAATTTCCAGTCCGTTTGCAGCATCTTTAAACACATCGTTGAGGTAATAATCGAGGATAATGAGATCGGGATCTTCATACAGGTTTGTAATGCACGATTCTCCTGTATTAAAAACTTTAACAAGATAGGCCGGATTTTTTCCAAGATGGTCTGATAACATTTCTGCAAACATCACATTATCATCCACAACAAAGATTAATTTTTGATTCATAGTTGGTACATGTTTTCGTGGTCAAAAGTATCAAAAACTAGCATAATACGCTTTCATTTTTTTGCTATGGCTTATTGGTTTGTCAGGTTGAGGGTTTTGCCGATTTGCTGAACAAGATCTGTTGGCTCGAACGGTTTGGCAATGTATCCATTCATCCCGGCTTCAAAACATTTATCCACCTCTGTCTTCATAACGTTGGCAGTCATGGCAATAATGGGGATATCTCCTTTCCCGTTTAACATCTTCCTGATATTTTTTGTGGCTTCATAGCCATCCATCTCGGGCATTTGAATATCCATCAGGATAAGATCATATTGGTTTTTCCCGGCCTTTTCTACAGCTATTTTACCATTTCCGGCTACATCAACCTGGCTCCCGGGGATGGCAGTTGCCAACAAGTCACACGCTACCATTACATTAAACTCATTATCTTCAACAAGTAAAATATGCAGGTTCTCCAACAATATTTTTTCTTCATTCTGCTCTTTGTGTTCAGTTTCAGGAACATGTGAAAAGGGTATCTCCACGATAAAGGTGCTCCCCTTGTTCACTTCGCTTTCTACCCGTATTTTTCCGTTATGCAACTCAACCAGTTTTTTACATATGGTCAATCCCAATCCGGTACCACCGTATTTACGGGTAGTGTCCGTATCGGCCTGTGTAAAGTTTTCGAAAACCTGATCCACTTTGTCGGGGGGGATACCAATGCCTGTATCGATAATCCGGAATTCGAGCCAAACCTGAGCCTTATCTTCATGCATTACCAGGGTTTTTATCGTGATACTTCCTTTGTTGGTAAACTTGACAGCATTGCCGGCAAGGTTGAGTAAAATCTGGCTAAGATGGGTCGGATCCCCGCACACTTCCGCAGGAAGTCCAGGATCAATTTCAAGCTGAAGTACAAGTCCCTTTTCCTCCGCCTTGAACCGGAGAATATCATTTACATTCCTGATTATCTTCAGTGGCTCAAATGGTATTTTTTCGGGTTCAATCTTGCCGGCTTCTAATTTACTCAAGTCAAGAATTTCATTTAGGATCACCAACAGGTTATCAGAACTCTGGCGGATGGCTTCCAGGTATTTTTTTTGTGCCGGTAAATATTCATTCCTCAACAGAATGTCTGTAATTCCTTTAATGGCATTCATTGGGGTACGGATTTCATGGCTCATATTGGCCAGAAATTGCTCTTTTACTTTCTCACTGCGGGTTGCCCGGTCTTTTTCAGATTCTGCAATAAACCGCATTTTATCTGCTTCTTTTTTACTGGCCAGCAATTCATTCCCGGCCCGCCTGATAAATCTCAAACGGTTCCATAGCCCTGCCGAAACAATCAGAAAAATGATCACTCCAGCAAAATATAACTGCTTTTGCTTACGCTGGGTATCAAGCGAAGCACGGTTCAATTCATCCTTTTTCTCCTGGATCAGCTTGTTTTCAAGTTGCTCCTTTTTGTAGTTATATTCCATGTCCATTTGAACTACTGTTCTCAAATCGGCTTTAACATCCAACGTGTCTTTGTATTGCATCGAAATAAGCTGATGTTCAAATGCTTTTTTGTAATTGCCTGTTTTCTGATATGCTTTGGAGATCTGCTTATTCAAATAATAAATGGATCTGTAATTCTTAAGGTCTTGTGAGAGTGAAAGAGCTTTTTCAAAATCAGCCAGAGCAGCCTTGAACTTTTTGCTTTTCAGATTTATTTCCCCACGAATCGTAAACACTTCAATCAATCCATTTGTATGCATGATATCGGTAGCTATTGTTTCAGCACGTTTCAGATACACCATGGAGCTATCCTGCAAATCAATCATGTCGAAAATATGAGCTAAATCGATATTGGTTCGTAATATCCCATCTTTATTGGCGCTTTTTGCAAAGGTATTCACCGCCAAATGTTTATAATGTAATGCAAGGTCATAATTCTTTTTGTAGCTATATATCTTACCCATGTAACTGTATGAGGCACCCAATCCATCATAATTTTTAATTAACTCTCTGATAGTTATTGCATGTTGATGGTTTATTAACGCTTTAGATGTATCACCAAGCTCAAGATAGGTATTCCCAAGGTCATTATAAATCATTGAGATGCCTGCAGAATCCTGGATTTCCTCAAACAATTTACCGGCAGTATTTAATTTTTCGATTGCTGTATTATAATCATTTAAATATCTGAGGATTGCGGCAATGGTGACATAGGCACTGGCGATACCCAGTTTTTCGCCAAGTTTTTCTCTTATCTCAAGATCTTTAAGTGCATATTTAAGCGATTCAGAATAATTGCCGAGATAACGATTATTTAACCCAAGGTGATGATAACTCACTGCCTGTAACTCGAGGTCATTCATGCTTATTGCCTTTTCGAGTGCCTGTTTATAAAAGTCGATACCATTGGCATACCGTGTGGTTAGATCATATACACGAGCCATCCGGAAGTAAAGTTTATAAATCGCTTCATGCTCATTCAATTCCTCATAAATATTCAATGCATCTTTAAAGCATTCAGCAGCAAGGTCAAGTTGCCCTGAAGTTCCATATGCAGTCACCAGGTAACTTAGAGCCTCAGCTTTTTGATTATTCCATTTTTTTATTGTGCCCGAGAGATTTGATCTGTTTTTGATTTTGTTATCCAGCATTTCAACAGAACAATTTCCGTATTTGCAGGCACTATCGGTTTCACTGATTTCGAGGTATTGCGATGCGAGTTTGTTCCACGCAGAAATTAGGCTATCGATATCCTCTTGTGCCGAAGATATTTTTGAAAATAAAAGTGGAATGGAAATAAGAATAAAATAAATGATGTGCTGATTACGATTCATGAAGCGCTGCGTGGTTGTAACTCAATGATATAAAACATCAGAACCGGGATTTTGTTCTGATCTGCAAATTCACTCTGTCAACCAATGCTCATGGCTCACGCCTTACGCTCCAAGCTCCTTGCAACCCGCTACTTATGCACGTTCTTCACAAACTCATCCACCTCAGGCACACCGCCCTGATAAACGAGGTAGCCGTTGTATGGTT
>JAGQVF010000375.1 GCA_020438135.1 Bacteroidales bacterium
TTTAGGGTGGGGCAGTTGCTCAATACCCAGTACCTTACTTTTCAGGATAAATTCTGGGGATACAGGTATGTTGATGTCACTTACCAGGAGAAATACAGAATGGGCATGCCCGCTGATTTCGGGGCTCAGCTCGATTTTAAATGGAAAAATAAAATACTGAACCAGGTATCTGTTGTAAATGGCGAGGGGCCATTCCGCAAACAGGATGATGCGGGCAAATTCATCTATTCAAACAACCTGCAATATTATCCAACCGAAAACATTACATTGAAGCTTTATACAGATTACAGTCCGGCCTCCGACACTTCAGCCGGCAAATCGGATAAATCAGTGGTGTCAGGTTTTGCTGGATATAAAACAGATAAATTCAGGATCGGGGGTGAATACACCTATATTTTCAATTTCGGTTACGATGATGGCAATGATTATTACGGATTTTCGGTATATTCGGGAGTTGTACTAAATAAATATTTCCAGTTGCTGGGCCGGTGGGATCATCTTGAATTGCAGAGTTCTGAATCCATAGATACGAAAAACTATTACATCATTGGTTTTCAGTATGAACCGGTGAAGCCTTTTACGACGGCACTCACTTTTCGCTATGACTCTTTAGAAGATGCAACATTTGTTTATGCGAGTTTTGGCTTGAAGTTTTAAAAATCCTGCAACCTTATAAATGAACCAAACGGTCGGGTCGGTATCCCCACCGGCCTTTGTGGCAGGATAACTTCCTAATCTTGATTTGAGTTAACGGTTATTAAACTTACCATGGGATTCACCACCAGCGAAACCCCCATGCCAATCGTACCAGCTTGTGGCGAAGCCATCCCTGTAAAGTAAAGGATCAGACACGTGAGCAATCCTGCTATTGAGGAAAACAAAGCTCCATATTTATTGGCCTTTTTCCAGAATAATCCCCAAATGAATGGACCAAGAAATGCTGCCCCGATGGCACCCCACGAAATCCCCAGAATAGCCACAATGGTGTCGGGTTTCATGAAGGCGATGATCATCGAAAGAAAAATAAAGATCGCACTGGTCCAGCGCATCAGAAGAGTGAGTTTTTGATCCGAAGTGTTTTTGTTGATCACCCCGGCATAAAAATCCTTGATCACCGATGAGCTAGAGATCAATACCAGCGCCGCCAGGGTCGACATTGAAGCGCTCAGGATCAACAGCAGGATGATCACTGAAAGCGATTCAGGGATTACTTTGGTCAGCATTTCAGGCATAAGAGCATCCACGTTGGGTTTGCCGCTTTCGAGAAAGGCCCGGGGTGTGGTTTCAGGATCGAGGAAAAATCGCGTGGTTGATCCCATAAAATAGGCGATCACACCAATCAGGAACGCAAAAAAGGTGGAAGCGATCATTCCGATTCGTACCGATTTCCGGTCGCGGATGGCATAAAACTTCTGAATTAACTGCGGCATGGCAAAAGGTGCCACACTTGTGAGGATGATCAGGGAAAACAAGGGCCACCAGCCCGGAGGTCCGATAACCGATGTAAGTTTGGGTTGGATGTTGTGAAGGGTTTCCGAAATGTTCGGTAATCCGTTTCCTGCATGAATGGTATAGATGAGCAAAA
>JAGQVF010000376.1:0-997 GCA_020438135.1 Bacteroidales bacterium
TCACCTCTATATTCGCATAGCGATCATGACTGTCCTTTACATCACTCCGTTTTCCAAAAAGTGCATCTGCTTCATCGAAGAGGAGGATGGCCCCGCCTTCATCGGCGGCATCGAATATTTTTTTCAGATTTTTTTCCGTTTCACCGATGTATTTGTTCACCACCTGGCTCAGGTCGATCCGGTACAGGTCGAGTTGCAGTTCGTTGGCCAAAACTTCCGAAGCCATGGTTTTTCCGGTACCGCTTTCACCGGTAAAGAGTGCGCTGATACCCAACCCCCGGGACGTTTTAGATGCAAATCCCCACTCCTTATAAACCTTGCTTTTTTGCCGGACATGCATCGCTATTTCATGCAGGGTCTGTTGTTGGTTTTCGGGGAGAACCAGATCATCCCAGAAAGCCATCGGCTGAATCCGTTGTGCAAGTTCGTCAAGTCCGGACCTGGTATTTTTGCAACACGCCTGCCAGATGCTTCGTTCGAAACTTCCGTTTTTTCGATCCATTTGGTTGGTTTGCGCAACAATTTCCATGGAGGTTTTCCTTATCGATTCGGCTGTCATGTTAAACTGCGATACGACATGCCGAAAGGCACTGTTCAGTTTTTTGCTCCGGCTGTTCAGGGCGTTCTTCCATATACCAACCTGTTCATCATCGTGCGGTTTGTCCACTTCAAAGGAAACAACGGAGCGATTAAGTTTGGGCCTTTTTCGGTCAGTGTTGAGAAATAGCAATCCGTGAATTTTATTACAGAACCGCGAAATGGTTGTCACCGGAACGGATTTCTCACCTTCAATTTGCAATAGATCCAAATAAAGAGCTGCCGAACTCAGCACACTTTGACGATTCCAGGCGCGTGCAAGTTGATCCAGTTCTTTGGGTTGTTCGGGAATGGCAGTGGCCAGCAGCGTGTAAAGCCTGATGTTGAGTTGCTCACAAACCTGAGCCGCAATAGCCGGTTTGTCCGTGTAATTTTCACCCTCCAGGTTGATCACCGGTAA
>JAGQVF010000376.1:1082-1598 GCA_020438135.1 Bacteroidales bacterium
GGCTCCACCATTCCTTCCAGAGCGCCATCCAGGTGCTGAATGCCGGTGAGATAATGAAGGATCTGTTCATTGATAACCAACGGACTTTTTGTAATCGATGAAGGTTCCGTAACTTCGATCAATTTCCAGTACCGGAGCACCGATTCGGGGGATAAAGCGCTCCAGTGAGCATCTTTGAAAACTGACAACGCCAATCCGAAGGATGGGGTAGTTCGTTTTTGAATATCCCCGTTGTCGGAAAACAATGCTACAAAATCCGAATCGAGTTCTGAAGCAGCACACATCAGCACTATTTTTTGCTCGAAGGAAGTTAACCGAAACAGATCAGCAAGCTGAGCCAATGCAGGTGGGTTCTGCATTTCCTGCTCAAGATTTTCCAGTTTTGACTGAAGATCAGAACTGAGTTTGAACTGCTTATGTAAATCCTGGTTTTTTTTGAAAAACAGCATTTCTTCTTTCAGAGCTGAAATGGCTGTAACCAGGTATTGTTTGTTGGCTTCCTGCCAGTTATATTTT
>JAGQVF010000064.1:0-679 GCA_020438135.1 Bacteroidales bacterium
GTTGCAGATGATTACCCACAAATCTACACCACCATTGGTGAAGAGAAACTTGCTGTAAATGCATTACCTGCTACCAGCACTGTACCTATGGGCTTCCAGGCTGAAACAAGCGGAACTTACACGATCAATGCTATTGAAACAAGTGAGTTTACTGAAATTTATCTTGAAGATTTAGTAACTGGAGAAACAACAGATCTGTTATCCGATTCTTATACATTTGACTATGTGGCTGGAACTACCGCAGATCGTTTTGTTATTCATTTCGGTGCTTTAGGTGTAGAAAACAGCAATGCATATAATGTAAACATCTGGTCAAACGAAAATAACATTATGGTGAATGCTCCATCTGTAAACGGAACAATCGTAGTTTATAACATGATGGGCCAGGAAATGACCCGTACTGACATAGCTCCGGGAGTGAATGTTATTCCTATGGATGAAGTAAATACTTATTATGTTGTTAAAGTTCTTACCAGTGACAGTGCAATAACCGGTAAAGTATTTATTAAGTAATTAAATTTAGAAAACTAAAAAATTTAAATGATATGAAAAAAGTAATTCAAATTTTAGCAATATTATTTGTAGTACTGGTTCCGGTTATACTGTCAGCACAACCTCTTCCTTACGATCAAGGTATCGGTGGAGGAGCAGGATCACAGCCGGTTGGTGGTGGTGCCCC
>JAGQVF010000064.1:693-23632 GCA_020438135.1 Bacteroidales bacterium
TGGCGGACTGCTGATCATGTTATCCCTGGCTATTGGATACGGAAGCAAGAAAATCTATGATGCTCGTAAAAAAGTTTTAGACTAAGAGCTAGTTGATTTTAGATAAAAAAAGGGCTTTATCCATTTTGGGTAAAGCCCTTTTATTTTAAACTCAATTTAAATTTTTATCCTGATGAATTTTCTGATTCGCCTTCTCATTACATGGATAGGTGTTATTTTATCTTCCTATTTGCTGCCAGGTGTGCATATCAGAAGTTTAACTTCGGCTTTATGGGTGGCATTGGTCCTGGCATTGCTGAATATTTTTTTGAAACCTTTATTGATCATCCTTACCATTCCGGTTACTATTATTACCTTTGGGTTGTTTCTGCTTGTGATAAATGCAGTGTTGATATTAATAGCGGATGATTTAATCAGTGGTTTTTTTGTTGAGAGTTTTTGGTGGGCATTCCTGTTTAGCATCATCCTTAGTATTATTACTTATCTTTTGGGTAAAAACAGGAAATAAATATTGGTATGAAAAGTAAAGTTATAGAAGATCGGAAAGATGTTTATGAGGTTATACATAAATGTGATGTGTGCAACCTGGCAATGATCGATTTGGAAGGTAACCCGTATGTAATTCCCATGAACTTTGGTATGGAAAACGAAATTGTCTATTTTCATTCTTCAAAGCTGGGTAAAAAGATTGATATATTAAAAAACAACAACCGCGTATGTTTATCATTCAGTACCGATCATTTGTTAAGGTGGCAAAGCGAAAAGGTGGCTTGTAGTTATAGCATGAAATATCGAAGTGTTTTAATCTCGGGCAAAGTTGATTTTATAGAGGGATATGATGAAAAGGTCAACGCGTTGAATATCATCATGAGAAATTATACAGAACAGGAATTTTCCTATAATACTCCAGCCGTAAATGATGTGATGGTGTTCAGGGTTATTGCAGATAAAATAGAAGGCAGGATATACGGATATTGAAATTAGCGCTTAAACATCCTGTTTTGGATGAAGATATAGGTATTAAAGAAGATTACAGAAAGTATTAATCCGGCAAATGCGCCTGCCAAAACGTCTCCGGGGTAATGTGCTCCTAAATATATCCGGCTGTATGAAACAAAGGCAGCCCACACAAATATCAGTACTGGAAACCAACTGATCTTTTTACTTAAAATAAAACTTAAAAAACCTGCCAGCGCAAAGTGGTTGGTTGCATGGCTCGAATAGAATCCATATTTACCCCCGCACTTACCTCTAACTGTGTGAATCAATCCTTCCAAATCTGGTTCATGACAAGGGCGTAAGCGTTCAAATACATTTTTAAAAGCATGAACGGAAATCAGGTCGCTGGCAGCAATAAGTAAAACTGCTGTTAGCAGGATCCAAATAGATTTCATTCCATAAATCCTGAAAATGACAAAAACTAAAATTACGTATAGTGGAATCCAGATGAATTTATTGCTGGCATAAAACATAATGATATCAAGGAAATCGTTGTGATGTCCATTGATAAATAAGAGCAATTGCCTGTCCCAGGATGCGAGTCGTTCAAGCATATTCACCTATGTATTCAGATATTTCCATAGTAAATCCTTCAATGCAGTTAAACCTTTTCCTGCTACAGAAGAAATGAAAACATACGGAATATCGGGGAGTTCTTCCCTTATTTCCGCTTCGAGCTCACTGTCAAGCAAATCAGCTTTGGTGATCGCCAGCAAAATTCGTTTATCCAGCAGTTCCGGATTGTATTGTTTGAGTTCATTGTGTAAGATATCAAATTCCTTACTTATGTTTTCACTGTCGGCAGGAATGAGAAACAGCAATATCGAATTCCTTTCAATATGCCGCAGAAAACGGGTTCCAAGACCTTTACCGGCATGTGCCCCTTCTATAATTCCGGGAATATCAGCCACAACAAACGACCTGTTATCCCTGTAACTTACCATTCCGAGGTTTGGTGTCAGGGTAGTAAAGGGGTAATCAGCAATTTCGGGTCTGGCAGCAGAAATAACCGATAAAAGTGTCGATTTGCCGGCATTGGGAAATCCAACGAGACCAACATCAGCTAAAAGTTTTAATTCCAGGATAAACCAATTTTCAAGGCCGGATTCACCCGGTTGCGCATATTTAGGTGTCCGGTTGGTAGGCGATTTAAAATGGTCGTTTCCCAGGCCACCTTTTCCTCCTTCGAGCAGGACACATGCTTGGTCATGTTCCGTTATTTCAAAAATAAAATCGTGTGTTTCTGCATCTCTTGCAACTGTTCCAAGAGGTACTTCTAAAATCACGTCAGAACCATTGGCCCCGGTTTTTAAACTGCTGCCGCCGGCCTGCCCGCTTTCTGCTTTAACATGTTTTGTATACTTCAAATGAAGCAGGGTCCACAGGTTTTTGTTTCCTTTCAGGATGATGTGCCCACCTCTACCGCCATCACCGCCGTCAGGACCTCCTCTGGGATTGGACCTGGATCGGTGGAAGTGTGCAGATCCGGCACCCCCTTTACCCGACCGGCAATTTATTTTAACATAATCGACAAAATTAGGATTCGCCATCTTTATCAAGTATCTTATATATGTGAGGCAGATTTCTTCCAAATCCATCGTAATCGAGCCCGTATCCTACAATGAAATCGTTGGGGATACTTAAGCCAATGTAGTTTATCTCATAATTCATTCGAAAGGCATCGGGTTTAAATAGCAATGTAGCAATTCTCACATCCTTTGCATTTAATTTTCGGAGTTTTTCTGTCGTAACGCCCATGGTAATGCCTGTATCAATGATGTCTTCAACTATCACAACCGTTCTGTCGGTGAGTACTTCGTCAAGGCCGATCAACTCCCTGACAACCGATGTAGTTTGTGTTCCGATGTAAGACGATAATTTTACAAAGGTTATTTCGCATGGAATGGTCAGATTTTTAAATAGATCTGCAGCAAACATAAAGGCGCCGTTAAGAACTACTAAAAAAAGAGGATTTTTATCCTTTAAATCATTATTCATTTTTTCAGCAAGGCTTGTTATGGTCTCCTGAATTTTATCTGATTCAATAAACAAGGTGAAATCCTTATCCAATACCCGAACAGTTTTCATAAGCAGTATATTACAGTTTCAACTCCGGCGTTTTATAGCAATGTACACAGGTGAATTTACTACATTTGTCAGCCTAATATCCAACAAAAGTAAATTAATTTATGGAACCAAAAGTTAGCATCATCATGGGCAGTACTTCCGACTTAAAGGTTATGGAAGCGGCTGCCGTTTTCTTAAATGAGATGGAAATTCCCTTTGAGATCAATGCTCTTTCAGCTCACAGAACTCCCGAGAAAGTTGAAGAGTTTGCCAAAAATGCAGAAAACAGGGGAATCAGGGTAGTTATTGCCGGAGCTGGTATGGCAGCCCATTTACCCGGGGTTATTGCAGCCATGACGCCCCTGCCTGTAATTGGTGTACCTATTAATGCAACACTCGATGGAATGGATTCGCTGCTGGCCATCGTACAAATGCCTCCGGGTATCCCAGTCGCCACAGTTGGTATAAATGGTGCTCAAAATGCCGCCATCCTTGCAGCACAGGTTCTGGCCACGGCTGATCCGGACATTGCAGAAAAGCTAAAATCGTTTAAAAACAAGCTTAAATCAAAGATCGTAAAGGCCAATGAAGAGCTGGCAGAAATAAAATACCCCTATAAGGTTAACTGATCTTTGTTGATGTCATGCCCCTGGATTGTGCAAGATTTGAGATCATCAAAACGATTTCATCTTCAGAGAGAGTTGCACGGTTGAGGACAAGATCAAATATTGTAATATCAGTTTCATAACCCATAAAACTATCGATCAGGTGTTTTCGCTCCCTGTCAATCTCAAATAAATAGTTAAGTGCCTCGGGCCGTGATTTATTATAGTTTTGGCTGATACGGTCAACTCTCCACTCAACCGGTGCCGTCAATTTGATGTGAATTGAATCGGGGTTGTCTTTCCCAAAAGCCACACCTCCACGCCCGACGATAATCACATTTCCTGTTCCTGCAATGGCCCGAATTACCCCTGTTATGGTTTTTCTTATCTTCTTATCACTTTTGTAGTACCGGGTTGATAGAGCACTAACAATTTCGTCGATGGTGGTTTTTCGTTGAGATTGAAATACATATTCAATTTTTGAAGGATGTAATTCGAGGGCTCTGGCAGATTCTTCCAAAATACTTTTATTGATCCACTTCCATTCCTTCCTGCTACCATTTTCCTTGTTTCGTTTCGTTAATTCTTTGGCAAGCCTGCTGGCAATATTGTTTGCCATGCAACCGAAATCGCGGGAAATTGAAATGAAAGGACCGTGTTCGGTAAGTGTGGGAACTTCATCGATCAGGATGGAATTGAAGTATTTTTCAAATACATTTCTGTATTTGTTTTCGCTGGGTGTAGCAACGTTTTTCATAATGGCCTCCGTTTTTTAAAACTACTCAAATATAGGAAAAATTAATATGAGTTGCAAGCGCACTTCAGGAAGACGAACCTGTAAAGTGGGGCTTTAATTAGTATTTTTGCATAAGTGAGAACAACAATAGATCGTATGAAACATCCCAATCCGCTTAAGGCACCGAAATACTATTTCAGCGACACCTCTTTCAGTACGTTGATGAGAAAAAGGATATATCATGTTTTGCTTGTTTCAAGTGCTTATGATGCTTTTATCCTCGAAGATGACGGAAGAATCGATGAACAGATATTCAATGAATATGTTTCGCTGAACCTTCGTTATCCACCCCAATTTATTCTGGCAAATTCAAAAAAGGAAGCCATGAATAAATTAAAAGATGAAAATATTGACCTGGTGATCACCATGCTCAGCGCCGAGGAAAGCGACACCTTTGATCTGGCGCATGCCATTAAAAAACAATACCCCGATCAGCCCATAGTGGTGCTTACCCCTTTCTCTCGTAAGGTGAGCCTGAAAGTAGACCAAAGTGACCTGAGCTCTATAGATTATATTTTTAGCTGGCTCGGCAATGCTGATATATTGCTGGCCATTATCAAGCTGATTGAAGACAAGATGAATGCCGAGCACGATGTGGATGAAGTGGGTGTTCAAACCATTCTGTTGGTTGAAGATTCAATACGGTTTTATTCGAGTTATCTACCTAATATGTATAAGATCATTTTCAAACAATCGCTCAAATTTATGACTGAGGGGTTAAACGAACACCAGAAAATGCTTCGCATGCGCGGTCGTCCTAAGATTCTGCTGGCCACTTCGTATGAAGAGGCTATTGGATTTTATGAAAAGTACAAGACCAATATGCTTGGTGTTATTACCGATCTCAGCTATAAAAGAAATGGAGAGGTAGATAAACATGCAGGAATCAAACTTTGCGAAAAAATCAAGGATGAAGATAAATATATGCCTTTGTTGTTGCAATCATCCGATGCTGAAAGCGAAGAACTAGCCAAATCGGTAAAGGTTGGTTTTATCAATAAACATTCGAAGACACTTTCATACGAACTCAGGAATTTTATTTTTGAATTTTTTGCTTTTGGGGATTTCGTGTTTATTGATCCCAATTCAGGAAATGAAGTGATGCGGGCAGCGGATCTGAAAGGGTTTCAGGAAATATTATTTCGTGTACCCGACGAATCCCTTAACTATCACATCACACGGAATCATTTTTCAAAATGGTTCCGGGCCAGGGCTTTGTTTCCGCTGGCAAACCTGATCCGCGATCTCAGGGTTGAAGATTTTAAAAATCTTGATGAAGTCAGGAAATTTATGTTCGATGCCATCGCCAGTTTCCGCTTGAACAAAGCACGTGGTATTATCGCTGAATTTTACAGGGAAAGTTTCGACGAATATTTTACATTCACCCGCATTGGCGAAGGCTCTATTGGCGGCAAAGCCAGGGGATTGGCTTTCCTCGATTCACTTATCATGCGAAACAAAATACTTGATAAATTTAAGAATGTAATTGTTACCATCCCCCGCACTGTGGTGCTTTGCACTGATGTGTTCGATGAATTTATGGAAGAAAACAATCTCTACTCCATTGCGCTTTCCGAAAATGCAACTGACCAGGAGATTCTTGATGCTTTTACTTCATCAAGATTACCCTTCAGAATTCACGAAGATCTGTATACCTTCATCTCAGTGATCAGAAATCCCATAGCAGTGCGTTCCTCAAGTTTGCTCGAAGATTCATATTATCAGCCTTTTGCAGGTATCTACAGTACCTACATGATCCCTTACATTGAAAATGATGAAAGGACGATGATCGAAATGCTTTCGGATGCCATCAAAAGTGTATATGCCTCTGCATTTTATAAAGATAGCAAGGCTTACATGTCGGCAACTCTGAATGTTATTGATGAGGAAAAAATGGCAATCGTTTTACAGGAAGTTTGCGGGGATAAATATGGTGAAAGGTTTTACCCGACCTTCAGCGGTGTGGCGCGGTCGATTAATTTTTATCCCATTGAGCCCGAAAAGCCTGAAGACGGAATTGCAAATGTAGCCCTGGGTTTGGGGAAATATATAGTGGATGGAGGACTAACGCTTCGTTTCTCTCCAAAATATCCGAAAAAGGTTTTGCAGCTTACTTCTCCCGAAATGGCACTTCGCGAAACGCAACGTCAGTTTTATGCACTTGACCTGAAACCTTCGAGTTTTAAACCCTCTTTGGATGATGGTGTAAACCTCCTGAAACTAAGGATAAACGAGGCAGAAAAGGATCATTCGCTGAAACAGATCGCGTCATCATATGATTTGAACAACCAGGTTCTGAGGGATGGTGTAAACTATGAGGGCAAAAAAGTGATCACATTTGCAAATATTTTGCAACATGAAGTTTTTCCGTTAGCCGAAATACTCGACCTGATCCTCAATATCGGACAGGTGGAAATGAATAAACCGGTTGAGATTGAGTTCGCCGTTAATCTGAGTAGAAAAAAGAATGAACCTCATATTTTTAATATGCTTCAGATCAGGCCCATTGTCGAGAACAAAGAATCAATGGAGGTGAAGCTGGATGACGTTGACCCCGCAAGCTGCATAGTGAGTTCAAACTCTGCATTGGGCAATGGAATTATCGACAATATCAGGGATTTTGTTTATATTAAACCATCGGAGTTTGATCCGGCAAAAAGTTCGCTAATCGCCAATGATGTAGGCAAACTGAATGATCGTTTTCTTAAAGAAGGGAAAAATTATATCCTGGTAGGTCCGGGCAGATGGGGCAGCACCGATCCCTGGCTCGGGATACCGGTGAAATGGCCCCAAATATCAGCTGCACGGATAATTGTTGAATCCGGGATGGAAAATTACAGGATTGATCCAAGCCAGGGAACGCACTTTTTCCAAAACCTCACTTCATTCAGGGTGGGCTATTTTACAGTAAATCCCTTTATAAATGACGGAACTTACGATATAGATTTTTTAAGTAAATTTGATCCCGTTTATGAGGATGAATTCATTCGTCATATCCGGTTTGAAAAGCCGGTCGTCGTCAAAATTGATGGCAGGAAAAACGTTGGCATCATTCTCAAACCTTAGCTAATAACAAATCATTACACAGATTTACAACCTATGAAAAAGACTTTATTATTTGTTGTTGCAGCGTTGTTTTCGATATTGGTACAGTCGCAGGAAATGAGTGTCTTTAGTATCGATCGGGTTAGTACCGAAGGATATAATGTTGGTGATATCATTGATGTGCCTGTCTACTTCGACGATCTCTCACAGCCAATCGCTTTATTTCAGATTTTCTTCGAATTTGACCACTCCGTGCTGGAGTATGTTGAAACCAAAGATATCAACCCAGCTTTTGACGATGGTTGGCGCGATAATCATACCCCTGATTTTTATGCCGTTGTTTTTCTTGATATGAATAAAAAAGGGAAAATTGAAAAACAGCTCGGAAAAGTTTGTACCCTCAGTTTTAAATATCTCGGAGGCGATACGGATATCAAATGGGGAACAAAAGATGAATTTGTTGAGAAAGTTAAAAAAATGGGGGTGACCAAGTATATTGCTGTCGACAACTCCACACCTGAAGTCAGGCTGATCGATGGTTGTGTTTGCAGTAACCCGTAAAAAAACACCTTGGTCGATTTGTAAATTTGATTTCTTACTTCAGGCCATTCACCAAAAAAATGCCGTCACAAAAGAACATTGCAACGGCAAACACAGTGGATTTATAGAGGGAGATTACATCCGCAAAAATACCCGGCTCTTTTTATGCAACACTAAAGTTTGTATTAAGTTAGTGTTAATTGTTTTTGGTAGTGCAATACCGAATTTCCCCGAAAATTTCAATTTGCTATCTGTAAATGATATTTTTGCAGAAAATTGAATCATATGACTATCCGGATTCTTATCCTTATTTTTATTGCAGTTTTATCTCCTTTTACTGGATTATTTGCACAATTCGATACCCTCAGGGTGATGTATTACAATACACTGAATTATCCCGATGGAGGAGATCCCAACCGTGAGGATTATTTCAGAATTATCAATGGTTACCTGGATGCAGATGTCATTTTGGTAAATGAACTAACAAGTGAAAATGGAGCCAATATTTTGTTGAATCAGGCATTGAATGTTTTCGGCAAATCAAAATATCAACGGGCAGTTTATACCGACGGACCCGATACGGATAACATGCTTTTTTACAATAGCGACAAGCTCACTCTTTATTCTCAGTGGTATATTCAAACCCCGCTTCGCCACATCAATGAGTATATTTTGTACTACAAATCTTCTGATCTTACAGCTGGTGCTGACACCATATTTTTCTATTTTTATTCAGCACACCTGAAAGCCTTTCCTGAAGATTCGCTCAACAGGCTCGCTGAAGTGGCTGATTTTAAAAGCAGGGTAGATGGGTTGGCCAATGCAGAAAACATCATATTTGGTGGAGACCTGAATCTCTACACAAGTAATGAACCTGCCTATCAATCGTTGATCAACGACGGAATATATCCGCTTCATGATCCTTTACCGGCAGGCGATTGGCACTCTGACTATTCCTTCCGTTATCTCCACACGCAAAGCACCCGAACAGCAAGCTTTGGAGGTGGGTCAACCGGTGGTCTTGACGACCGTTTTGATTTGATACTGTTTTCCGGTGATGTTTTAAACGGTGATAACCGGGTTCATTATGTGAGTAACAGTTGTGAGGCTTTTGGGAATGATGGAAATCATTTCAATGATGCGTTAATCGATTTTCCCCTGAACCCTGATATTCCTGATTCGGTTACGTATGCTTTATATAATATGTCGGATCATTTGCCGGTAATTTGTAACCTCGCGGTAGAAGCACAACAGGATACCACAAACTCAGCACTTGTTATCACCGAGATCATGTATAACCCTCCAGAGTTAGGTCTCGATTCACTGGAGTTTATTGAGATTTATAACAATGGCAGTGCTCCTGAAAATTTGGGAGGTTACTATTTCAGTCAGGGTGTCAATTTCACTTTCCCCGCAGTAACGTTAAATCCAGGTGAATTTGTTCTGACGGCTATCAATGCTGCTGCTTTCTACAACACTTTTGGAATGAATGCCTATCAGTGGACATCAGATGGTTTGAACAACAGCGGGGAACTCATTTTATTGAAAGATAATTTTGGAAAAACCATCGATTCGGTTTGGTATGAAGATGGCTTACCATGGCCAGCCGGAACCGACGGGCAAGGAGCTTCACTTATGCTCTGTGATCCTGGATCCGATAATTCACTACCAGCGGCATGGACTGCATCAACTAATTTTGTTACCAATAACCAGATGGGTAATCCGGTGTATGCCTCCCCGGGTTTTAGTGAATGTAGTTTTCCGCCGGTCGCTGACTTTTCAGCCAGTCTTCAGGAAGTCTATCCGGGTGGCTCAGTTGAATTTACTGATATCTCAACCAATGACCCTGTTTCCTGGAATTGGATTTTTGAAGGAGGAAATCCAGCCAATTCAATATCCCAAAACCCGACTGTTTTTTATAATTCTCCCGGTGTTTTTAGTGTAGAACTAACCGTTTCAAATGCCGCAGGCTCCGACACCCGGATAAAAACCGGGTATATCAGCGTATTAAGTGATACTTACGATCTTGTAATTACAGAGATCATGAAAAACCCTTCTGCTACAGCAGATGGAGATGGTGAATGGTTTGAGCTTTATAATCCGACTCCATTTCCCGTGGATTTGCTCAACTGGACAATACAGGACAATGATTACGATACGCATGTGATAAATTCATCTGTGATTGTACCTCCGGGTGGATTTGCAGTACTGGGCATAAACGCCGTTAGTGCGACAAACGGTAATTATGTATGTGACTACCAGTATTCGGATTTTTACCTCGCCAATAGTGGTGATGAGATTGTATTGCTCGATCCGTCAAACAATGAAATCGACAGAATTGAATACGATGGAGGAACGAACTGGCCTGATCCTAATGGATCTTCAATGGTGTTTACGGGAAATGCTGCTGATGATAATAACATTTATTCCAATTGGTCTGTTTCAAACTCAAGAGAACCAACTTTTATAGGATCTGCCGGAGATGCCGGTTCTCCGGGTAGCAACGGAAATCAGCAAAATCTAGAGCAACCCGGCTTTTCTATAAATATCAAAGTTTTTCTTGAAGGACCTTTTGACGGCTCAAACATGCAAACGGGTTTATCGCAATTATCAACTTTTCCTTCCACTCAACCTTATAATACAGCTCCCTGGAATTATTTGGGTTCTGAAAGCTTTTCAGGATCAACTCCATTGGATGTGGTAGACTGGTTATTGATCGAAATCAGGGATGCTGAAAATATTTCCTCTGCAACTTCCTCTGCCATTGTCGCACAAAAGGCTGTATTGTTAAAAGAGACAGGGAACATTGTCAGCAGTTCGGATTTCGGAATACCTGAATTCAACTTTAATATTGTTAATCAACTGTTCCTGGTTGTATATCACCGGAATTCACTTCCGGTAATTTCATCTTCTCCACTGGTTGAATCCAGCGGGGTTTATTCATGGGATTTTACAACCGGAGCCGGACAAGCTTACAACAATGGGCAAAAAGAACTTGCTCCCGGAATCTTTGGCATGTATGCCGGCGATTGTGATGGTGATGGAACCATCCAGTCGAGTGACATTTCTGATGTTTGGCAGAATGAAGCTGCTACAAAGGGGTATTTACCGGCAGATGTTAACATGGATGCGGAAGTGAACAATATAGATAAAAACGATTTTTGGTATCCAAACCTGGGGGAAGGCTCACAAATCCCTGAATAGTATTATTGACAGAAGTTGCTGATCAACTCGCTTACTTCGTTACCGTATTCTTTTTCAAAGCCGAGAGAATCTGCCAAATGAAGGTCTTTGCAGGCATCCGGTATGCTATCAATTTCAATGTGGATCAAAGCACGATTGCGATAAGCATATGCGTTTCCGGGATTTATTTGCAATGATTCATCAATGTCAGCAAGTGCTCCACTGTAGTTTTTAAGTTTAAATTTAGAAAACCCTCTGTTGTTCAAAGCATAAGCCCGGTTGCCATCGGGTTCGAGTTCGAGGTATTTGTTATAATCATCGATGGCACCTTTGTAATTTTTAAGGGCAGTACGTGCATAAAAAGCTCTGTTTAAGTAAGCATCTGCAAACAACGGATCAATTTCGATTACCTTATTGAAATCATTCAATGCATTTTCAGGGTCGTCCATCTTGGTAAAACTAAGTGCACGCAGATAATAAGCATCTTTATAAGTATCATTGAGTTCGATTGCCCGGTTCAGGTCTTCCACGGCGCCGGCATAGTTTTTTAATTCATATTTGGCATTTGCATTTTTAAAATGGTGCGAAGGGCTTTGTTGATTGCACGAAAACATTACAATAGAAAACAGAACCAGAAATATATTTCGACTCATTCGTTAAGATTTGAATTTGTGATGCACTAATAATCCGATGCAAAGGTATGTTTTTTTGTGATTTTATGCTTACCAATAATCATCGGGCATGGGATATAAATGATCTTCGGTTATACCTTTTTAAGGATTGCTCCTCCGGTTGTGACGTATTTTTCAGCAAGGTTTGCAGTTAAACATGAATGAATTGGCAGGATAGCGACAAGGTCCCCATGATTCAACGAGTGAATTACAGCAGGTGTTGTTTTCACAATCCCATGTTCCTGCGACATTCTTTCAACAAAGGTGTTGTCAAGGGGCAATCCCCAACGATTTTCTTTCCACAATGAAACCAGGCCAAAGATTTTCTGACCGGCTCTCTCGATGGTTGATTCTTTTGACAAATGCACAGCTCCACCATAAACGACAAATTCATTTCGATCAGGATATATTGCTACGACCGGACAAACCAATGCCGCTGCAATGTCATTTATTGCACAACTTCCAATATGGTACTGCATCACATCATAGAAAACAAAATTTCCGGGACGGATTTCATCGGCATCTGTAAAATCTTCTAACAATGAACAAGAAGGTGTATCTCCTACCGATATTTTTAAGGCAGGATTTATGTCACGGAATTCATGTTTGAGGATTGACAGTTTTTTCATGCCGGAGTTATACATTCTTTCTACCTCCGACTGAGTACTGGCTGAATAAGTTTGTCCGAAATGTGCCATAAAACCCTCAAATTTCATTACATCCGAACTTTTGATGGTGCGTAATAAGCGACCAATTTCGCTGGTCTTCTCAGCTTCAATTCCTGTTCGATGGTATCCTTCATCAATTTCGATATAAATTCCAGCCTTACCGGTTAATTTGTTTGCCAGGAAGTTAACTGAAGATTCCGATTCAACTGCAAGATAAAGTTCTATCCTGTCTGCCAGGGCATTTATTTGATCCATCTCCAGGATGTTTACCGGGAAAGCGATGAGGATATTCTTCCAGCCGTGATCGGCAAAATATGTGGCCATGAACACAGATGATACCGTAATTTTATCAACCCCCTGTTCTCTAAACCAATTTCCAATCTCAGCCGATTGATGTGTTTTAAAGTGTGGGCGAAAGATAACATTTGCTTTTTTGGCTTTCTGAATCATTCTGTAGATATTCAGTTTACAGATGTTTTCATCTACGACAAATGTAGGTTTCGATATTATCATCTCCTGGCTTGTATTTAGTTAAAAAAGCCTGACCATTCCTTAATGATCAGGCTTTTATTCATGTTGTTGACGAACGTTTATTCAGCAACATTTTTTTGCGCATCATAAACTTTACGTGCACCATAACCCATACCCAGTGCCATCATGATGATGAGACCACCACCAATGGGAGCACCACCACCAACGGGTGTGTTACCACCACCTGGAGCACCACCACCATTCGGATGAGGTGGGTTTTGAGCAAACATAAATACAGGTGCTGCCAGTAAAAATGCGGCAACGGTTGCTATCCTTAATGCTTTTTTCATAATTGTGTTGGTTTCAATGTTTATTTTAAAAATACTTTTTCTGTTCTAACGATCTCCTCACAAACCACCATGACGATAAAAGTACCATTATTATTCATGGCAATTTGATTTAATCCGGATTTTGCGGATTGAGAAACTACTTCCTGTCCCATCAAATTGAAGACTTTTATCTCTCCCCCGATAGTGGCCGGAAGACCTACAAACACGCTGTTGTTTTGTGAATAGATCCGGATGTTGCTTCGTAAGGTTTCTGTAACATCGGTTGTGGCAAAGTGAACCAGGAAACGGTCTTCAAGACTACCTGAAATATAATTGAATGTATACGATTCATCCAGAAGATTGACCTGTTCGCCAACAAGCAGGTCTTCGAGAATGACTTCTGTAAATTCGCCTGTTTCTTTTGTAGAAATTGTAAATTCGCCCGATTCAACAGCAGTAAAACCAACTGGAACGGATGTAATTTGCGGCATACCGTTTACACCCAATTTAACCCCTGATGGAGTATAGGAAAATATCTGAGGAAGTTGTGGGTTGGAAGTCGAAATTCTTTTATATGCATCAAACTGTCCATCGTGTTCTTCTCCTGCTTCGGCATTAAAATGTATCCATGTTTCGTCAGCATAGTCTGCATTGCCAGCCTCAAGAACGAGCAGTTGAGGATTATCTTTTTTATAGAAAGTACCGGCACCGGCGTGTGTCCTGTCTGCATCTCCTATGGTAAATGTTCCCGAACCGGTTGCACTTACAAAGAATCCCTGCATGGGAGGAATATATCTTGAGCCGCTTCCGCCCAAACCTTTCACATACGACAGGTCGTTACCGGTTGAAGCCTCAATATAATGTACTTCATTGCTCATGCCGGCCGGAATGGTAACTGCATCCCAGTCGATAGATGATACAAACGGATTTCCCATCAGGTTCCATCCCATGTTATTTGCGGTGAAATCTTCAGATTGATTACCGAAATTCAAATCACCGAAAAATGTAACTGTATTGGCAGCTGCCAATGTTGAATAAAGGCCATAACCTTCCATTACGTTGAGTGGATCAGTTTCGTCAGTTATCCAGGTATAAGTGTTTGTAGTTTCATCAAAACTTTGCAGAAACATATCAAAAAATACATTCGCAGTAGCATCTGAAACCGGTGAAGAAACCAAATGCCAGTCAACATCATTACCTGAGAAATATCTTTCAACACTTGCAGTCCCGTTTACCGTTAAATAACTGTTGTCGATCAAAGTGGCGGCTCCGGATGCATCCGATCCAAAATGAATGTCATTACATTCGGCTGATGCGGAAATGTTAGGGTAAGTAGATAACCCGGCAGGAATAGTTACGTTTGTTCCTGAACCAGGTACTCCGGAATCCCAGTTACCGGCATCATGCCAGTCGCTGCTTTTGGCACTTCCGTTCCAGGTCGAAGAACAGGGGCCACATGATCCAAAACAATTAACCGGTAAAATTGTATTCACCTCAGGCACTACAATAAAACGATTGCTGTTTCCTGCTCCGCAAGGGCCGAATACATTTTCAGGTACATCAGGTGAATTCCAGGAATCACCATTGATGAATTTATATTCATGGTAACTTCCGGATTGAATGGTAAAAGTAGCTTCATAAATTCCACCACCTGCATCATTCATTAAACTGGAGCTGGGATCCCATCCCTGGAAACTTCCGGCGATGTGCACCCCATCCGGACTTATGGTTTCATTCGACATATCAACCCGAAAGGTTATATCAACATCCACAACGGTTACACATGGTTCGCAACTTGCAAAACATACTAAAGGCAAAGTTTCATCATTTTCAGGTACTATAAAGTATCTGTTGTTATTGTGGTTACATCCCGAAGGCACACTTTCATCCGTTCCCCATGAATTGCCATTTAAGAATTTATATTCATGATACTCTCCTGCATTCAGAGTGAGCGTTTTGGCATAAATACCATTTCCCTGGTCGGTAAGTTGAGTAGATGAAGCATCCCATCCCTGGAAACTCCCGGCAACATGAACACCATTGCCACTTACATCTTCATTGGTCATATCCACCTGGAATGTAATTTCGACGGTACCTGAACTTGCGCAAGTATTACAGCTTTTAAAGCAAACCGTTGCCAGAACTGTGTTTTGATCCGGAACATGAATAAACCTGTTTCCACCGGAACCACATAATCCACTGATAACTTCATCCTGACCCCATGAATTTCCATTGATAAATTTGTATTCATGGTAATCACCCGTAGTTAGTGAAATGGTTGTTTCCCAGATTCCTCCCCCCATATCATTAAGCGCAGTGGCACCGGGATTCCAGCCCTGAAAAGAGCCTGCAATGTGGACTCCTGAAGGGTCTACAGAAGTTTCATTCGACATGTCAACCCTGAAGGTGATGTCGACAGCCTGGGTAAAATTTACAAACCCGGCAAGAAAAACGAAAACAAAGATGATTTGTAAAGTTTTTTTCATAACGTGAATGTTAGTTGTTTTACTTAGTTAAATTCATTATCGTTTGTAAAGTGCAAATATAGATACTTTTAAGAAATTTTATGATGTTAATTCTTCGTTAACAATAACAATACTTTCTGAAGTTTGGTTTATAAATCAGCAGATTGATATCGAGTTTTCTTATCCGAAATCGGAATTTCGCCGATATTGGAAATATATTGAGGAATTTTTAAAAAATCTTTGACCATTTTGAATATGTTCTTTTGCCCTATATAGTTGGGGAATAGTAGAAATAAAAAATTATGGCATTATTAATGGTAGGCAAAAAATCCGAATTATGATTTCTTAAATTTAGTACAAACTTAAAAGGAAAAAATTATGAAAACGTTAAAAACCTTAACAATCCTCATCTTTATGATGGGATTATCAATTCATGGCTTTAGCCAAATCAATCCAGTTTCTACCGTTTGCCCTGCACCGAGTGATGCTTATGTTGCAGATGTTCAAACCAGCCAGGCAACATTTTTCTGGCAACCTGATAAATTTACAAGTGAGTGGACTATAGAAATTGGTCCCGAAGGATTTACCCCAGGTAATGGAACAGCTCTAAAAACTTTGGATGTCAGAGTTGCAAGAGTTACACCACTACTTGCAGAAAAAATCACAGGATTATCATCATCAACCTATTATTCTGTTTTTATTAAAACAGAATGTGACGGTTCGGGAAGTAAATGGGTTGGACCTGTCATTTTTAAGACCCGGTAATATAGCTATTACAATAAACCTCAGCTTGTTACAAATTAATTCGGGAAAAATATAGTGAGGTAGATAAATAGGTATTTCTAAAGAGGTAGTATCACATTGCTCCCTCTTTTTTTATGTTTGGCAGGATTACCTACATACATTTATTTAAGAAATCATGATAAACCCGGTTAAACTCTTGTTTTTGAAGTTGAGTTGTGAAATATTTTTGAACCTGCTGATCATAATCTGAAAACTTCTGCTCAAGTTCCCTTTTGTGTTGAAGTACAACATCATTATTGGGCGATTCATTTAGTTTCTTATCCAGGTTTTTTATCTCGCATTGCAGCAGTGCCATCTCTTCAGCAAAGTAATTCATTTTTGTTATTTCACCTTCATTCAAAGTTTTGGGCTCCTCAATTGTGACGGCAGTTTGAGATACAGACCGATTTGCCTTTCCTTTGGCTTGTGAGGTTGTTGCTTTTTGTGTGCTACAACCGGTTAAGATGCCGGCAGAGAACAAAATTACAATCGTAATTTTTTTATGTATTTTCATTTCAAATGAATATTGGAGCTTACGGACAAATATATAAATAAAAAAAGCCAATCCCTTTTTTATAGGAATTAGCTTTAAAAGTTTACAATTTTAAACCTGTGTTATTCTTCTTTGAAGGTTTTGTAAATTTTCTTTGATCCGTATGCAGCGCTTAATGCCATCATAATGATAAGGCCACCTCCAATGGGTGCACCACCACCTACAGGTGTATTCCCTCCACCAGGTGCACCACCACCATTGGGATGAGGAGGATTTTGTGCAATCACAAAAATTGGGGCTGTAAGAATAAACGCTAAAACTACAACTGTTCTTAAAGCTTTTTTCATATCTTTTATATTTTTCTTCATTGTAAAACAATTATTTCCCGGGGGTTATAAATCCCCGGGAAATTGTGAACTATTTTATAAGAACTTTTTTCGTTACCATGTTTTCACTGGTTATAACCTGAACAACATAATAAGCGTTCTTTTCTAGTGATATAGTGTTACTAACACCATTGATTGGTTCTGATGTAACTTCTTGTCCCAACATATCAAAAATTGTAATTGTACCTTTTGTACTTTCGGGAACGTTTACATAGACGTTGCTGTTGTAAGCATATATATCAACCATATCAGAAGATATATCTTCTACACCAACAGGAGCAAAATGAATAATGAATCTTGCATCATTATCATCAGGATTTGCAGAGAAAGTATAAGAGTTCTCATACAGATTTGTTTTTGCACCTGTGAAAAGATCCTCAAGAATGATATATTTGAATTCGCTTGTTTCTGTTGCTGAAATGGTAAATTCGCCAGCTACATTCGTTGCGAAACCGGTTTCAACCATTGATGTTTCAGGAAGTGTATTAATTGCCATGTGTCCATTAGCCAATGAATAGATTTGTGGAATTTGATCATTGTAAGCTGTCAGTTTCCTGGCATCATAGCTATAATCAAAACCTTCTGTTGCATCTTCTAGGAATCGAATAGCCATTTCATCGGTATAACCATTTCCTTCAACCTGAACTTTTAACAAGTTGGTGACCTCAGTCTTCAAATAAGAAGCACGCGTATGGGTTCTGCTTTCAAAATCAAAAAACAATGTGCCGGGATCTGCTGTACATTCAACAAAAAATCCCTGTCCCGGAGCAATAATATTGGACCCGTTTCCTGTTCCTACACCATTGATATAGGTGGCCCATGAACCATTGTCTTCTACATATACTGCATCAGCAACATTTGTTTTACTCCAACCAAGTGGTGCATCCCAATCTATTGGTGAAGTGAACGGGTTTCCAACAGCATTCCAGCCATCTGCAGTTCTGCTAAGGGTTAAATTTGGAGCAGTCGTATTAAAACTACCCATAAAATCGAATACCATTGAACTCGGTGTGTACAAAGCAAAACCGTGAGCTGGTGTAAGGGGATCAGTAGTAGATGTAATGTCAATCCATCCATCTCCATTGACACCTCCAGTACCAGACTCATCAAAATATTGCAGATACATTCCGGTAAACATGCCTGACTGAGCACCTGCAACCGGTGATGAAATCATGTGCCACTGTGGACCGCTCATAGCAACCTGCACAATTTGAGGACTTTTGGCAGCAACAGTCAAATTACCATCTCCAATCCATGAGGCGTAATCTGATGCGTCAGCTTCGAGGGTCATCGAACCGCCAACTGTCATGCTGGTTGTTACGAATGCTGTTACGCTTGCACCAGGACTAACAGTACAATTATTACCTACAACGAAATTATCAACCATACCGGCACTGTTGGTAAAATCTACAAAGCCACCCGAAACGGTAAAATCATTGAGAATTTCTTTGTCATTGTATTCAACATCACGAGTAAATATATAGGTTCCACCTGATACAACTAGGTTATATACAGTAGCTACACCAGAACCACTTGGATCCAGAAAGTAACCTCCACCAAAAGAACCGGCGCCGGTTAATTCAATTGTACCGTCTGTTATGCTTGAAAAGAAAGCAGCTTCGCATTGGAAGGTTCCGCCAATTGTCATGTAGAAAGGACCATCCATTAAACTGTTTGCATTTGCATCAACCCAGGCAACGTCTTCTGCGACATTAATATTTCCCCCACTTAGCTGAAAAGCGCCACGGGCAAATGAAAAATATCCTGATTGATACCATCCACCGCTAACATTTAATGTTCCGCCATTGATATCGACCAATGCATTAACAGCATCATCATTGTTAAGATCTCCACTGATGGTGCAAACACCGTCATTCATGATGAAATCTCCGTTACAATTCATATCTACAGCAACCGACAAATCACCTCCTGTAGCAATGGTAACACTAGCACCTGCTTCAATTAAAATTGAGTTACAAGTCGCAGTCTCATCAACTGTGGGGTAACTGCCAAGACCAGTTGGAATTAAAACATCATCAGCAGATACCGGAACAGTTCCTAAACTCCAGTTTCCTGATGTGCCCCAATCAGTGCTTTTAGCTGCTCCAGTCCATTCGTTAAAAGCAGGTGGAGCAGTGGCAATATAGGCCAGATCAAAACTTGCTGCTGCATTGTAATAATCATCAACTTTCAGATAATAAACGCCATCAGCCGGAGGTACCCAGTCTTCATATGAACTTCCAATAGTAGTTGCATCGTAACTACAACCACTGGGACCATCGATGTACCAAAGTTGGGTTGTGCCATCAGTATCATACATGGTAAAATCACCATCGCCAGTACATGATCCGGCACAGGCGTCATTTGAACAAACAGAAAAGTTGTATGCCATGCTGGTTTGCATTGTTACTTGAATGGTAATATTGCCACCTGATCCAAACGATCCGGAAACAGTCTGACATGAGGTGGTTGGTGTAATGGCATAAGGAGTAGTAAATGACCATACCGGACCATTGGTTGAAGCTTTTGCACTGTTATAAATAATCAGTTGCCATTCATAATTGCTTGCTGCCATAGCAGTATAACTATAACTTCCACTTGCACCGGAAACTGTACCACCGGTTACAACCTGTGCCATGCTACCGGCAGGTCCGTACCATAAATCATAAGTTTCAGAATCTGAACCCCAGTCCCAGGTCAAGTTTCCTGACAAGGATACTCCAGTAGCACCATTTGCAGGATTGGGATTTGTGGGTTGTCCGGGAGGTACACCACCGGTAAATTGTTGACCGGTAATCCTTGTGTTCGGTCGATCTGTAGTTCCTTCATAAGGATCTGAACATCCGGTAGTATAATCGTTATATGCCCAGGCATTCATACCTGAACCCGATGTATAATAAACAATTGAATTACTGGTGTAACCGGCGTTATCAAAACAGACCTTAACCAGTAAGTTTGAACTTCCATCCCAGTTGAATGGAGTGGATAGTGTAAACATATTCCAGCCAGAGGTTGCAACATGAGTTCCACTGTAGCAATTTGTAAATCCTGTTTCAAAACTCGTTGGACTTGATGCTGATGTGTGTTTCATTTCAATGTTGAAACCATTCATTGTTGCCCCGTCTGGTGAATCAACATTCCACCCAATTTCGGTAATATTACCTGCACCAATGCCTGCAAGATTCAATTCTGAAGCAGTAAATAAAATTTGATTTTGACCGTCTTGGTAATAGGTACCGAAAGGCGTAATTGCTGTTTCGTAGGTTCCCGTAACATCCGTACCCGTCCCAATGTCCACCGTTACAGTTTGAGCAAAAATGCTACCTGAAACGAAAAATATCGCAAGTAGCATGCATAACTTCGTAAAACTTTTCATCATAACATAAATTTTAGGTTAATTAAATTATTTATTTTAATTTGTCTTGTACTTTGAAATTCAGCATGTTAGTAAAGAAAACAACATTTAGGTTACCTGAAAACAAAGCAAAAATAAGAAAAAATTGATTTGTTTCAGAAAAAATTCACAATTTTTTAACTATCAGTTCGTTCGACGGGGCATTTATAAACTACCGGTACCGAATTCCTATTTAGCAAGATTTATTATTCCCGAAGCTGTGGTCCTGCTGGCTCCACCCCTGCCAAGCTTTATGGCGAGCTGTTCGTAATCCGATATGATGCGTTGGCGATGATCTTCTTCTTCGGTTATTTTATGAAGTTCATTTTTGAGGTTGGTAGGATTGAAGTCTTTTTGAATCAACTCTTTAACCACTTCTTTATCCATGATGAGATTAACAAGCGAAATGTATTTGATGATGCTTTGGTCGATCACCCTTTTTGCAATCTGGTAGCTGATGTTACTTCCCTTATAACAAACCACTTCCGGTACTTTAAAAAGGGCGGTTTCCAGGGTTGCCGTGCCGGAGGTAACCAGGGCGGCATACGCGTTTTGTAACAAACGATGGGTTTGACCTTCCACCAAATGTACTTCGGCTGACCCGATGATGGATTCATAGAACCCGCGTTCCTGCGAAGGTGCCCCGGCCACTACAAACTGGTAGGCCGGGAAATCCTTTACCACCGAAAGCATCACTGCAAGCATTTTATTGATTTCCTGTTTGCGGCTACCCGGAAGCAAAGCAATGATTGGTTTTTCGTTCAGGTTGTTATGTTTTCTGAAATCCACAGCATCCGGATCGGTGGTGGATCCGATGGCATCGAGTAGCGGGTGACCTACAAATTCAACGTCGTAGTCGTAGGTTTTGTAAAAATCCTTTTCAAAAGGAAGGATCACGAACATCTTGTCAACGTACTTCCTGATCTTAAGAACACGCGATTTTTTCCAGGCCCAAACCTGTGGTGAAATATAATAAACTACTTTGAATCCTTCTTTTTTGGCAACTTCTGCAATGCGAAGATTAAACCCCGGATAATCGACCAAAATGATCACATCGGGTTGAAATTGTAAAATGTCCTGTTTGCAAAAGCTGAGGTTTCTCATGATGGTGCGGAGGTTGGCCACCACTTCAATAAAACCCATGAACGCAAGGTCGCGGTAATGCTTCACAATTTGACCTCCCTGCCTTGCCATGAGGTCACCTCCCCAGCACCTGAAAGTAGCGCCGTTATCCTGTTTGCTGAGTTCTTTCATCAGGTTGGAGGCATGCAGGTCTCCCGAAGCTTCACCGGCGATGATGTAGTATTTCATATGTACTGTAAAAAGTAGTCTTTCAAAGCGAAAAAAAGTAAAATAAAGGCAAAGGTGATCAGCAGGATTCCCCTCCCGGTTTTGTCGTATCCCAGATTTACAAAATAATAACGGATCAGGGCTAGGTTACCTGTAAGACTTAGCAAAATATGGGTTTCTTTGTCGAGATAGAATTTGGCAACACCGATTTTAAAAAGCATCAGGTTTAAAATCCAAAGGATCCCGAAAATGACAACCGGAGAAAGAACACCCATAACGAATCCAAAAAAATAGAAATCTTTTTTTATCATCTCAATGAAACCCCGGATTAAATCTTTTCTGTTTCCTTTTTCTTATTCGAATTGGAGAAATCCCAACTGCTAATTTCCTTGATGGCCCTGTGTGCAGTAAGATCGAAATGGATCGGAACAACCGAAATAAAATTGTTTGCCAAAGCCCATGAATCGGTATCCGGGTCGGTATCACCATCTTTAAAAACACCTGTCAGCCAGTAATAGTCGCGGTGGTGCGGATCTACTCTTTCATCAAATGATTCTTCCCACCTTCCACGGGCTTGTTTACAGACCTTTATACCGTTAATCTCGTGTTTATCAACAGCCGGGATGTTCACATTCAGACAAACACCTTCGGGCAATCCATTCGTAAGTGTTTTACGAATTATGGATTCAATATATTCATCCACAGAGTTAAAATCAGCTCCATGAGAATAATCGAGCAGCGAAAAACCGATTGC
>JAGQVF010000064.1:23752-26411 GCA_020438135.1 Bacteroidales bacterium
TACCACTACCTTCTCACCCAACTTCACTGCATCCACCGGTGTGCCGTTACAACTATATTCCACATAACCTTCATCTTCATCTATCTTTCTGAGCCTGAGCGGATTTTTCACTGTTATTGCATGCGACATACCCGACATGGCTGTGTCGGGAGCCACTACCACCACATCACCGAATTTCCTGGCAAGACTAATCAACTTGCGAAGACCCGGGGCAAAAATGCCGTCGTCGTTGACGACCAAAATCGTCGGTTTTTTATCATTCATTTCCATATCAGCAAAAATACAATTATTATCCCGATGTATTTATCTTAACCTTTTGCGCATTTATTCCGAATGGGTTGCTATTCAGATCAATGTGATTGAAAAGATTTTAAGTTACCATTACTGTATTCATTTAAGAAAAATTTAACGCAGTAATACTGAACAATCATTTCTTTGTTCTGTTTAAAGGTTGTATGCAAAAGTTAAACAAAATGAAAATAGCAGCCTTTACAATTTTACTATCAATGTTGGTATTTGCGGGAATATCCCAAAACATACTAAATCCGCCTTATAACCTACAGGCGAATGTTATGGAAGACAATGTGTCTCTTATGTGGAGCCCCCCCGATACTACTTCTGGTTTTTACCTGACTTATGGTGATGAAACCTCAGAGAATGCAATCGGATTGTCTGACGGTGGAACTTTTGCCGTAGCAGCCCGCTGGGAACCGTCACAATTGGTAAGTTACCAGGGGAGTGTTATCCCGAAAATTGCATTTTATCTCCAGGATAATAACTCATCATACAGTGCCAGGATATGGAAAGGTGAAAATGCAGATACGGTTTTGTTTATGCAGGATATTGTGCAGCCTGTCATGGGAGGATGGACTTATGTGACCCTGGATAATCCAATTGAAATTGCTGCAGATGAAGACATTTGGGTGGGCTATGAATTGACCCAACCTGCTTTTGCATTTCCGGCAGGTACCGATTACGGACCGGCAGTCGCTGGTTATGGCGATATGTTAAATTATAATGGTGAATGGGTAAGCATGGCGGAGGAGTTTTTCCTTGATTTTAATTTTAATATCAGGATGTATCTCTCGGATGGTAGTGAATCTATTGCCCTGAGCAATTTTAAAGTTCCGGCAAACTATGATTATGAGCAGCCGTCCGGTTCACCCGAATTTGTTTCTGCTATCGTTAATCAACCCGATAACATTAGTGAATTACAGGGATATAACGTGTATCGTAATGATGAATTCCTTTCTTTTGTTGATGCCGGAATGCTTTCATATGATGACATAACCCCCGGATTCGGAACTTTTCAATATGGTGTAACGGCTGTTTACCCCGAAGGTGAAAGTTTGCCGGCCGCAGCAACTGTGCAGGTGGGAAGTCCCGAGTTGGTTGTTGAACCGCAATCGATCAGCGATACAGTTGAAACGGGTCCAAACTTTAGTAAAATCATCACGCTTTCAAACATCGGCACTGTCGATCAGTCGTGATATACTTATTCAGCGGATTCGTGGCTCTATGCATCTCCATCCGGTGGTATTTTACAACCGGGAGAGGCAATTGATGTTGAAGTATATTTTTTCCCATCCGGAATGACTTTGGGTTTGAATGAATCGGAGTTATACATCTACGATAATTCGCTTTCCAACCTGATTACAACTGTTCCGGTCATGATATATCTTTCTGAACCCAACCCGGTGAATGTATATCCTGAAGCATTGTTCTTTGGAGATGTAGCCGTCGGAGATACGGTTGTTAAAACCCTCTCCATTTCAAACAATGGTGCAGAACCGGTTGATATTTTATCAATCTCTTCTTCCAATCCCGATTTCATTATAGGGAATTTTGAAAACATAGTATTGCCTTTTGATCAGCAGATGGTTGAAGTAAGTTTTACAACATCATTGGTGGGCGAAAGTAATGGCACTATTACCATTCTTACCAGTGATCCATCTGATCCTGAATTTTCGATTCCGGTGTCTGCCTATGGAATGTTGCCGGCCCCGGCGCTCTTGCAGGCATCCGTTGCGGATGATGATGTAACGCTCAATTGGACGATGAGTGTTCAGGGAGACGGAGAATGGATACACTGGGACGACGGTGTGAATTACACAGCCATTGGTCTGACCAGCCCCGGAACCTGGCAATATGCTGCCCGCTGGGAAGCCGGTCAATTGTCAGGTAACAATGGTCACCTGATACAAAAAGTATCCTTTTACACCCTTTCAAATATTTCAGATTACACATTGAAGATCTGGACGGGCGACAATGCTCAAACATTGATCGTCTCTCAACCGGTTAACAGCTTCGAAGCTGAAACATGGAATGAAATTTTCCTTCAGAACCCGGTTACCATTAATGCCTCGGAAGATTTGTGGGTTGGTTTTGAAGTAACACAATCCCTTGATGATTTTCCGGCCGGTGTAGATGAAGGTCCTGCCATGGCTGGCTTCGGTGACATGGTCAATGCCGGAGCAGGTTGGGAAACCCTTACTGATTACGGTCTGTCATACAACTGGAATATTCAGTTCCTGGCCGTTGAAACCGATGATGCCGGTAAAACTGTTTCACAACAGATCATTGCTCAAAATTCCCAGCTTGATCCGATCGAAAGTGCTGAATTTAAAGCACTGGAACCCTCAGCTTCCGGATCGGCTGT
>JAGQVF010000065.1 GCA_020438135.1 Bacteroidales bacterium
TAGATTCCGGGAGCATATTCCGACACATCCAGGGGGATGGCACTGTCTGAAACGTTGATAGCCTTGTGGGAAAGCACTGCTCCATTCACATCCGTTATTTCAAGATTTACTTCATTGTTCAGAAGCTTTTTCATCTCAATAAAAACTCTTTCGCTGGCCGGATTGGGAAAAACTTTCTGAACGATTTTATCACGATCTTCATCCACCGAAACCAGGTTGGGCTTAAAGGTTAAATTCAGGGCATCCACATACAAAGCACTTCCCAGGCCTACATATCCGTTTTCTTCATCGAAATTGCCGCTTCCGAATGCGATGTTAACCGTATCGGGTTCCGGGAGTTGATAATAATCCACCTGCAGTTCAAAGTAGGTATAATCGTTGGCCGGAGGCAGTTTGATATAAGTATCGTCCAACATATTGCTGTTGCCGCTTGCGGGATTAAATTTATAAAGAGAAACTCCGGCAATGGCTGTATCAGGTCCTTCGGGAATGTATTTGTAATATCCTGACAACACATCCGGTATGTCGTTTACCGGCATGCCACCGATGGGGCCATCATCACCAATGGTTCCATTGGTTATGAATCCGAGGGTATCGCCATCAAAGATCTCTGCATTCTCAATTTTCACAGCATAATCACCTTCGTAACTGTCGGTGGTTTTGGTGACTGAAACATTGCCATTTTCAAGGCTGATGATATTGGAAGATGTCCAGTTATCCGGCTCTTCCGATTCGAAATCCGACCAATTCTCAAAATCATGATTCGGATAAGTAGCAGTAACGCCGATAAATGAAATATTATCGAAAGTGATGGTGCTTCCCGGCACCGGAATATTAAACAACGTGGAACTGGTCATCCCGGTGATCATGGTATCGGGCGAGATGACCGGAACCAGCCACTGCACGGCCTGTTTAAAATGCGTGAAATTGTTTTGGGAACCGGTGAATGTTTTCACACAAAAACCGATCGGCGCCCCGAATTTTTTAAAAATAGCTATGAAATAGGCCGTATCCGTAGGTTGAACATTATACTTTGCAAACCCCTGCACCGAATCGGGTCTCACGGTAAAAGGTGTTCCACCGGTGATGCTTGTAAAATCAGGATCGCCGATCAAAGCCGCTCCAAAAAGAGGGCCGTCAGAAGTTGAGATCGACTCGAGCCGGATGGCCCATGAACCCGATTGTGCATCATCAGTTTTGGTAACATTGGGTTGAATATTCGAAAAGTAGCTGAGGTAATTGGTGGTGGTGAATTGATCGGGATTTTCAAAGAAAAAAACATCGGACCACGATTCAAAACCACTGTTCTGTATCTGCTGGGGAAATGCCGCCGCAGAACAGTATATCGAAATAATTAATAGTATAGATCTGGTAGTTTTCATAACAAGATATTTTTTATTTAAAGCCAGGGGAGAATTATTCAACCGTCCATTCCGACCCTTCTTTGGTGTCTTTCACTTTGATCCCTGCTTTGGTAAGTTCATCGCGGATCAGATCAGAGGTGGCCCAGTCTTTATTTTGCCGGGCATTTTGCCGGATGTTCAGGATCAGGTTCATCAGCACATCGATGCGGCCCTCATCACCTGAAGAGGCCTGCCCCTCTAACCCGAGAATGTCAATCACAAAATTTTTCATCGTTTTATCAAGCAAAGCAAGATCGTCCTTTGTGATCGCCTCTTTTTTATCTTTCACCGAATTGATGATCCTTACACCCTCGAACAGATGCGAGATCAGAATGGGTGTATT
>JAGQVF010000377.1 GCA_020438135.1 Bacteroidales bacterium
ATGGCCGATCTTAATCAAATTCGTCACAGTTAGTTTCCTTTTATTCTTTATCAATACCAACCTTTCCTCGCAAATCCCGGTGGGTCTGAAACACGATATCAACGGAATACCATTCAACGGATATTTCGATCCGATGATCTATTCACCAGATGAAAAAATTAGTAGCACTATTAATGAATTTTCATACGAGAGGGGGTATTATTTTGATGCCTCAGGAAATAAGGTTACGGGATTGATAAAATATGAGGAGAATAGAATCTTCTTTAAAGAGGGAAAAAAAGAATTCAGGGATAAAATAAAAGCAGATGAAATAAAAAACTTTGTGACTGGCGTAGATTCTTTCTTCACAATTGATAATTATATTTTCGAAAATAAAGTGAAAACTGATCCGGTGTATGTTCATTACATATCATCATTTGATAATTTCACTTTTGTGAGACATTACAGTATTAGACGTGAAATGAATAAGCCAATAGTTTTTACTTTTTACTTATTCAAAGAGAATACCACTGATGTTTGGCAAAGCATTTCGAATGAAACTGAATTTAGAACTGAAGCCCTTAAACTTTTTAATCATGTTCCCGTTTTAAATGAAAAAATTACTGCAGGCAAATATGGCCTTAACGATATGATGACAATCATTAAAACCGCTGAATATCTTGATGCTTTTGAAAATGCCAAACCCATTTATTTCGATATTTACTGGCAGGAAACGGGAGATCCCGAAAGAGCCTCTTACAATGCCCTGATCACAGATGTAAATGATTCGATTTTTACATTTGAATATTACCACCAAAATCGCAAAATTTACACGGTTAACTATTCATCATTTTATCCGAATATCAAGGAGGGAGATGTAACCGCATACCATCCCAACGGACAGATACGGCAGATCGCCACGTTTGAGCAAAACAAACCAACAGAAGTTAAGTTGTTCGATATCAACGGGGGGTTATACATTCACTATAAGTATGTTGAAACTGAAGGCAAACGTCGAAAGGATACAAATCTTCACCTTGAATATCTTTTTGTCGCCGACAGCCTTGGAAACAACATTCTCGTAAAGGGTAAAAAATCATCTGTTACTGCTTATGATGCAGTAAGCGATGCAACCTACACCACCCAATTTTATGGTCATCAAATAATTGCATGTTATAGGGTGGTTGAGAATGATACCATATTCCAGATGACCGATCCGGGTTTTAATTTGTCGATAGAAGAATTTCAGAATGTGTTCAACTACTATATTTCAAAAAAGGATTTCGAAGATGCAATGGAGGAAAACGCCCAGGGCATTATTTTACTATCATTGTTAATAGATGATAAGGGGTATGTGCAGGAAGGCAGGATTTTAAATAACATTCACCCGCAACTCGATTCAATCATAACCAATCTCCTGAGTGAAAGATTGATTGAGGGTGCAAGTTTCAGGTATTCATTCAAACCATACAGGAGAAATAAAGAGCGCAGGTTTTGCGAGTTTGTCATTCCTGTTGAGCTCAACATCAATCGTTTTTACCGGTCGTCGCCCAATTATAATTTATATAGTGGCTCAGGAGCCATATTTATCGGTGTTAATGGCTTTTT
>JAGQVF010000066.1:0-1909 GCA_020438135.1 Bacteroidales bacterium
CGTGCCGGACGGAAAAAGAAAAGAGGAAAAGTGATCATCCAATCACACAATCCCTATTATTCAGTGATCCGCGATGTGATCAACAATGATTACATCTCCATGTATAAATCGCAGATACTGGAAAGAAGGAATTTTCGCTATCCGCCGTTTTACCGGCTTATTCATGTAAATATGAAACACAAGGATGCCAGGCATTTGAACGAAGGAGCCAGACAATTGGCACAGTTGCTTCGGGGAGATCTGGGGTCACGTATACTCGGGCCTGAATATCCTCTCATTTCCAGGATCAAAAATCTCTACATCAAACGTATCCTCATCAAACTTGAACGGGATGAAAACCTGGCCGACCGTAAGATGCTGATCCAAAAATTATTGGACAACTTCAGGAGTGAAGCGGGTTTTAAAAATATTCAGATCCAACTGGATGTTGACCCGGTATAAAAAAAACCGGCTATCGCTCAAGAACGACCACCGGCTTCACTTTTAGCATTAACAAAATTTTATTTAGGTTGCCAGTTTTGCATATTGGATGTCGATATCCGTGTTTCGGTTAGCAAAGTCCTGACACCGGTAGTATCTGCGCTTGAATTCTGAGGGTCGAGATAGGTTGGAAAATCATCCTCTTCATATTCTGTTTTATTTTCAGTATACGAATCGGCCTCATCAATATTTACTTCATCATGTGCCAAACGGGTAATGTTACCGTGCATCGGCCCTGCGTCGATGATCACTTTTGTTTTGTCGGAATCGGCCCATAACCATTCACCTTCCATGGTTTCGACATTGGTGTTTTGATTGACATAGGCAGTGTCGAATGGAGGATCTATCAACTCAAAGCCATCGGCTGTTTTATGTCGGCGCATAATGTTTGTACTAAGCAGCGTTTCTGAAACAGAGGCTGAAAAGGTTCCGTCTTTATTAATTTCAAGATCCAGTTCATAACGATAGCGGTTTGTGATGATCTCCTCGTCCAGGGTTTGTGCAATCACCACAGGATAAATATAGGAAGTATCACCAAATTCGATATCGGTGTAAGTTTGATTCGTAACGGTGCGATCGGTGATCCTTTCAGTTTTATTGGTTCCTGAAATGGTAATCTCCCTGTTAAAGGTATTTTCGGTGTATACCTTATTCGCATTCACGTTGTTTGAAATGGTTTGCGTTGTGAAAGTGTTACTGGTGGACGACATGGTATTTATGATCCATTCTCCCACAATGCGTGCATTTCGACTTCTGAAAGAGAAAAATGGATCATCTTCTCCTTTTTTACATCCCGAAAAAATGATGGTGAATATAAGAATCACCATTCCGAATTGAATAATCTTGTTTTTCATATAATTATGTATTGGTGTTTTTTTCAATTATTTCCGGTTTCAGCTGGTAAGATCAATTGATTTATACAAACCGCCCGGATTAAAATCGTCACGGCATACTTCACAAAACATTGCAAGTATATGTATTTTTTTGCTTAAAACAATTCTAAATTACAGGAAGTAAAAAAGACCGGAAAGCAGGTAAAATCCGATGTTTATAAGATTCTATTCATACTCCGGTCTGAAGTATGAAAGCGGCCTGAGTACCTTGTCGAATACATAAAACTGTATCAGTACAAAATCCCTGTCATCATTGATGAATCCGTAAAGCCTGTCGCGGTCGTATGGGTAGGGATTTCCAAACATGTCGAATGTGCCGTCGTCATTAGGTTTATGGAAAGTTTTAATGGTGGATATTTTCCCGTCTGCATCAGTCAGGGTGAGAATATGAAACGGTGTGGTCTGTTTTACAGAATCCATCCTTTCAGGTTGAATTTTATTCATCAGGGTTTCGTATCGTATGTCATTAAAAGCTGTGAGAAAATTGAGAAGTTTAAGCGTGTCATAAGATGGCATAACCTGGTTATCGATCAGCC